>JANMMR010000415.1:0-1973 GCA_031373455.1 Rhodoferax sp. | reverse complement strand
TGGCGCCGGCGGTACTTTGGGCATGCCGATCCTGCAGCAGGCCGCGCCAGACGGCTACACACTCTCGCAACTGCCGCAACCGGCGCTGCGCGCGCCGCATGTGCAAAAGGTTGCCTGGGACCCGATCCGAGACACCACGCCGATCATCCAGATCAGCGGCGTCACGTTTGGCGTGGTGGTGCCCAGCAGCAGCCCGTTCCAGAGTTTTGACGACCTGTTGAAATTCGCCGCCGCCAAACCCGGCGAGCTGACCATTTCGACCAATGGCCTGGGCACCACGCCGCATGTGGTGATGGACGAACTCTTTGGTCGGCGCAACCTGAAATACATCCACGTGCCCTACAAAGGCACCTCCGAGCAGATGCTGGCCGTCGCCTCCGGGCAACTCATGGCGGGTGTGAATTCCAACGGTTTTGCGCCGTATGTGGACAGCGGCAAACTGCGCCTGCTGGTCACCTTCAGCGACCGGCGCTCGCCGCGCTGGCCCAACGTGCCCACACTGCGCGAACTCGGCCACGGCATCGTCGCCATGTCGCCCTATGGCCTGGTTGGCCCGCGCGGCATGGAGGCCAGTGTGGTCAACATCCTCCATGAGGCCTTCAAGCTGGCCTTGTTTGACCCGCAACACGTGGCCGAGCTCGCCAAATACGAGCAGGAGCCCAACTATCTGGACCCGGGCGACTACGCGCGGGCGCTGCGCGAGGCTTACGCGGCGGAGAAACGCAACGTGGAGCGGCTCGGTTTGGCCAGGGCCCCCTGAGTGCGGCTGGTGGCCAGCGCACGGACAAATCGGAGCAAGCCATGAATCACGTACGCGCAAACGGCCTTGACTTCGCTTACATCGAAGAAGGCAGTGGCCCGCTGGTCTTGTTGCTGCACGGTTTCCCAGACACCGCCCAGACCTGGAGCCATCAGATGTCGGCGCTGGCTGGGGCGGGCTACCGTGCGGTCGCGCCTTATTTGCGCGGCTATTCGCCGAGCGAGATTCCGCGCGGTGGTTTTTATGACAAAGCCACGCTCGCCACCGATATCGCCGGGTTGATCCGCGCGCTGGGAGGCGGCCGGCCGGTGCATTTGGTCGGCCAGGATTGGGGCGCGATCATTTCCTACGCGGTGCTGGCGGCTTTCCCCGAGCTGATCGACCGCGCCGTTGTGATGGCGGTGCCGCACCCGGCCGAGGTGCGCAAAAGCCTGCTGGATGCCAAACACATCCATCGCTCATTCCATTGGTGGTTTTTCCAGGTTCCGGATTTGCCCGAGCAGGCGCTGGTGGCGAACGATTTCGCGTTCATCGACTACCTGTGGCGCTACTGGACGGCACCCGGCTACGAGGATGCGGCGCACCTGCGTGAGGTCAAGGTGATGTTCGCCCAGCCTGGCGTGCTCACGGCCGCGCTCGCTTATTACCGCGCCATGCTGGATCCCGCCAAAGGCGATCCCCGCCTGGATGCAATGCGGCCGTCCATGGACCGACCGATTTCAGTGTCGACGCTGGCGCTTTGCGGCGGTGAAGACCTGCGCGGTGAGTTGATGACCGATCAGGCGCAATACTTTTCCGGTGAATACCGTTACCAGGTGGTTGCCGGCGCCGGCCATTTCCTGCACCGTGAAAAACCGGCGGAGGTGACGCGGCTCATCCTCGAGTGGCTGGGACCGCCGTAAGTTCAGTGGCTAGGGGCGCCGGTGCGGGATTGACCCCCTTTCCACCGCAGTCACTTGGCGCAGCGCTTGTGCAGGTCGTAGAGGCTGCCGTTCCAGCGCCAGATCGGGAAACAGGTGCCCGGCCCCTGGATTTCAATGTCGGGGTAGCCCTTGTTTTTGGTTTTCAGGATGTTGTAGTCACCCGGGAAACCAAACTGCGACGTCCATTTGCCGTTTTTGCCCTTGATGAGCAAGTCCACCGAGACGCCGGCGCCGCCAAACATTGCGCCGTGGTGTTTGGTGAAGACTTCGGGCTGGCCGTCGCCGTTGAG
>JANMMR010000404.1:0-2844 GCA_031373455.1 Rhodoferax sp. | reverse complement strand
GCCACACCGTCGCCAAACGCCACGCCGCTCAAGCCGCCGCTGAACACGCCGCTGGCCGAGCCGTGGCCCTGGATGTTGCCGTTGCCGCCCACGGCAAATTGCACCGAGCGGGTGCGGCTGGCCGCCAGCCCGCCAAACAGGTAGCCCGAAGCCGTGCGGTGCGCCATTTCGGCGATCAACTCGGGCAGGTCTGGCGTGTTGCCGTCAGCGTGGATCAAGGCGCTGTAGGGCTCAAACCCCAGGCCCAGCGGCGCCACGCCGGAGAACACGCGGTATTGGTCGGGCGGCACGTCGCACAACATGACGGCCAGCGCCGGTTCGTCGAAATACTCCACGTTGTTGGACGCCACGCCAATGCCCACGGTGCCCGACCAGTCGGTGACCTCCGGCAACTCGTGCCCCAGGTGGGCCAGGATGTCTTGCGCCATGGCCGCATAGTGGTCGGTGATGTAGAGCAGCGCCAGTGTGGGCGCGTTGGCATAGGCGCGCGTGGCCATCTGCCCGCGCAGCTGCGTCAACACCAGCGCGGCGGCCATGCGCCAGTCAGGGTGGGTGGCGTGGGCGTAGGGGAAAAGTTTCATGGGCTCCAGGTTCAAGCCGCGCGCAAAGGGTGCTTACCCCGCGCGGCGCCGGCTGGCTTTTTTCGCGACGCTGCTTCGGGCCTTGGTGGCGACCGCTTTTTTGGTTGCTTTGAGGGCCTCTTTGGCCAGCCCCGTGGCCATGTTTTTGGTCATGTCAACGGCAGTATTTTTGGCAGCGTCTTTCATGGCGCCGGCGGCGATCTGCTGGAACTGCTGGGTCAGCGAGCCCCACAGTTGCAAGGGGTCGACCAGGCCGGCGATGCCGGGCGAGGGCTTGGTGCCCTTGGCTTTGCCCTTGCCGGAAGCGCTGGCAACGGCTGCCTTGGCGCCACCAGCCATGCTGGAGGCCGCGTCGGAGAGCGTTTTGGCCGTGCTGGCGGCCCGCTCGGAGACGCGTTCGCTGACCTTCTGCACACTCGAGACGACTGAATCAGCGGCTTTGAGTTTGAGCGCGTTGGCGACGTCGCCCATGTTGAAGTTCATGCCTTTCAAGGTGGCCAGCGTCATCTTCTGCACTTCCAGCGCCTGAATGGTGGCACCCAGCGCCTTGGAATTCTGGTCGAGCCAGAAATGCACCGCCTTGAGTTCGGAAACGCGTTTTTCCAGCTCCTCCAGGTTGAGCGAGGGCGACACCCAGTTGGTGAGGTTGGGCATTTGCGGGATGCTGCTGGAGGCGCCTTTGGCCAGGTTTTGTAAAAAATCAAAACCGGGTACAAACTTGCCGAATCCGAAATCAGGGCTGTCACTCATGCTTGTCTCCTTGCTTTAGTGTGCTGGCGAAGGTGCCGCTGCGGTGACTGTATTGTGGTCTGCATGGAGCCGCTCGGCAACCGTCACACGGTACAACAAGCGCCGGTGGCCTTCATAACCACCGGTGGCCGCGTGCAGCAGGCAGCGGTTGTCCCACAAGGTGAGCATGCCGGCGTGCCAGCGGTGCCGGTAGACAAAACGCGGCTCGATCTGGTGCTGGAACAGCTGGCGCAACACATCCAGCGCTTCGTCCTGGGGCATGCCTTCGATGCCGATGGTGTAGCCGGCGTTGACAAACAGCGCTTTGCGGCCGGTCTCCGGGTGGGTTCGCACCAGCGGGTGCGAGCGCGTCTTGAGCGCGCTGTCGCCATAAATGATGGCCATGGAGCGGCCTTCGTCTTTCTCGCCGTAGAGGCCCTGGCGTGAATAACCGCCGCGTGCGGAGTGGATGGCCAGTTTGCCAGCCAGCGTGTTTTTGAGCGGCGCGGGCAGGGCGTCGTATGCGGCGTACTGATCGGCAAACAGCGTGTCGCCGCCCAGGGGTGGAATCACCTCGCCATACAAGACCGTGCCGGCGGGCGGAGAGGGCAGAAAACTCCAGTCGGAGTGCCAGGTTTCGGCAAACAGGCGGCTTTTTTCGGCCGCCTCGCGTTTGACTTCGACCACGTGCGGGTGACCGGGCAGGCCGGCGATGTACGGGTCTTCGCCGCGCGGACCGATGTAAAAGGCGAAACGTTCGATGTCTTCTATGCCGAGCTTCTGCCCGGGGAACGCCACCACCTGGTGCGCCAGCCAGGCCTGGCGGATGGCAGCCACCTGCGCCGGCAGCAGCGGGCGCGAGAGGTCCAGGCCGTGAATCAGGGCGCCACAGGTGCTGGCTGAGGGTTCAATGTCCATGGTGGCGCGGGATGGAAAGAAGGGTGGGGAAAGGGGGTGGCGGTAAGTGGGTGGTGGAAAGTCGGCGCGGGTGAGGGGCCAGCAGGTCGATTGCGGCGGGTAAAAGCACATCGTCGCACATCCGCCAGCGCGCTGCAATTGGGTGCATCCTGCGCATTCGGGGCTTCATAAGGGCTTCACTTGTGGCGCCGGTTTGGCGACAATCACCCCATCTTTCAACCCACGGAGCCTGTATGAAAAATCGCAGCTTGATCACCGTTGCCCTGCTGGGCGCCTCTTTGGGTCTGCACGCCCAGACCATGAAACCTGGCTTGTGGGAAATCACGCACAAATCCAGCATGGGCTCGCCCGCCATGAATGACAAGATGGCGGAAATGCAAAAACAGATGGCCAACCTGCCGCCGGACCAGAAAAAAATGATGCAGGACATGATGGCCAAACAAGGCGTGCAGATGGGCGAGGGCGGCCCCGGCGGCGGCATGAGCGTCAAGACCTGCATGACCAAAGAGATGATCGAGAAAAACGAAGTGCCCTCCGGCCAGGGCGACTGCACCTCCACCGCCTCGCCGCGAATGGGGAACACGCAGAAGATCGCCTTCACCTGCACCAAGCCGCC
>JANMMR010000395.1:0-4164 GCA_031373455.1 Rhodoferax sp. | reverse complement strand
TGGTGGCCCGGCCGCAGCATCCTGATGCGCTGCTGGCCGCACCCTCGTCGGCCTCGTTCATCGTCGATCAGGACCTGGTCTCGGTGGTGTCATTGCTGGGCCAGCCGGAAGACCGCATTGCGCAGGTTGACCTGTTTGAGGTCTCCAGCATGGCGAGTCTGCACTGAAGATTTGGCCCCTACGGTTGATATCGCCCCCACGTTCGCCCACTGCGTGTGGCTCTCTGCCCCCCGAGGGGGTCGCATTTTTGCTTGGGGCGGCCCGGCGCAAAAACTTCGCCCCCACGGCCGCTCACTTCGTGTGAGCCCTACCCCTGCGCAAAAACCTAGCCGCGCAAGGCCTGCTTCAGGTTCTCGCCGATCTCGGGTTTGTCGGCAAACGGGCTGGTGGGGTTGCGTGCTTGCACGATGTCTTCCATGCGGATCTGTACCGATTTCAGCGCCTTGGGGTGGCTGTAGATGTAAAACTGGTTTGCGGCCACGGCGTCAAACACTTTTTGCGCCACATCGGCGGCAGACACATTGCCGCTGCTGACGGCTTTGGCCGACATGGCCTCGCCGACCTGTTGACTGCGGGTTTTGGCGTCCTGTGCGTCCTGCAGGCTGCCAGGCCGGTTGCGGCCGCTCTGGTGAATGCCGGTGGCGACAAAAAACGGGCACAACACGCTGGCACCGATTTGCTCGGTGACCAGGCTCAAGTCATGGAAGAGCGTTTCCGACAAACTCACAACGGCGTGTTTGCTCACGTTGTAGACGCCCATGTTGGGCGGGTTCACCAGGCCCGCCATGCTCGCCGTGTTGACGATGTGGCCGCGCCAGGCCGGGTCTTTTTTGGCGGCATCGAGCATCATCGGCGTGAAACTGCGCACGCCGTGCACCACGCCCATCACGTTGACGCCCAGCACCCACTGCCAGTCTTTGAGGCTGTTTTCCCAGATCAGGCCGCCCGCCCCGACGCCGGCGTTGTTGAAAACCAGGTGCGGCGCGCCAAAACGCTTCAGCGCGGCTTGCGCCATCGCGTCCACCTGGGCCGCGTCTGACACGTCGAGCTTGAAAGGCAGGACGCTGGCGCCTGCGGCCTCCAATTCGGCCACGGCTTTGTCAAGGGCGTCTTGCTGCACGTCGGCCAGCACCAGGTTCATGCCACGTGTCGCGCCAATACGCGCCATCTCCAGGCCGAAGCCCGAGCCGGCGCCTGTCAACACCGCCGTCGTGCCGTTGAAATCTGAAATCATGTACAGGCAGCTTTCTTCAGGCTTTTTTCAGCACGAAACCCACCCGCGGGAAATGCACCTGCACCAGGCCGGCGCGCGGGTCGGTGCGGCGAATGGTGAAATGCGTGCGGGTGGCGGATATCAGCGTGCCGGTTGATGTCTCCGGGCCAAAATTGTCGGCGGCGATGCTGACCTCGCTGCCCAGCGGGATGCCATGGTCGTCCTGGAATATCTCGTGCTCAAACAGGCTGTCGGCAACGGCGGATTTTGCGCAGGCTGCGATGGATTCGGAAGCGCTGGACTCCGCGCACGCGCCATGGCCAATCGCTTCAATGCGGTCCATCCAGGCCAGCACAGCCGGTGTCGCGTCCAGAATACCGGCCAAAACAGGCGTTTGCCGGCGGGTGAACCAAAGCGGGTGGTAGACCGCGAAATCCGCCACCGTGGGCGCCTCGCACAACAGGAAGTTTTGCCCTTCCAGCATGTTGTTGATGCGGCGCAGGTAACTCTTGTAGGCCGTGGTGGCGTCGCCGACCGGCATGCGCGGCAGGCCCATGCGCATCTTGGCGCGGTCTTCAGCAAAAGCCTTGGCCTCGTCGGCCCAGGTTTCGGGCGGACGGCCCTGGCCCAGCGCCTGGGCCACGCCCTTGGGCTGGAAGTTGTAGCCCATTGCGGCCCAGAAGAGTTTCTCGTCGGCCCATTGCGCCAGGATGCGCGCCAGCCCCTTTTGCGCCGGATACAGGCTGGGCGTGGGGTGCAAGTGCTCCAGCACGTCGCAAATCAGCGAGGTGTCGCAATAAATATCGGAACCCACCTGCAGCACTGGCGTCTTGCGATAACCGCCGGTGAGCGCCACCACGTCAGGCTTGGGCAGGACGTTCGGAATGATGACCGACTTCCAGGCCAGACCCTTGTAGCCCATGACCAGGCGGATTTTTTCGGCGAAGGGCGAAAGCGGATAGTGGTGCAGGAAGATGTCGCTCATAAGATGTTTCTCCTGGATGAAGCTGGGCCGGCTAAATCAGCTTGACCAGTTGTTTGCCGAAATTCCTGCCCTTGAGCAGGCCCAGAAACGCCTCGGGCGCCGCTTCAAGGCCCTGGGCGATGGACTCCCTGGCTTTCAGCTTGCCGGTGGCCACCAGGCTGCCCAGCTCGGCCAGCGCCTGCGGCCAGATGTCCATGTGTTCACTCACGATGAAACCCTCCACCTTGAGCCGTGAAATCAGGATCAGCGAGGGGTTGGCCAGGGGCAGAGGCGCGCCATCGTAGCCGGCGATCATGCCGCAGACCGCGATGCGGCCAAAGGCGTTCATGCGCGGCAATACGGCGTCGAGCACCATGCCGCCGACGTTTTCGAAATAACCGTCGATGCCGTTCGGGCAGGCTTCCTTCAGCGCTTTGGAGAGTGACTCGGCGCTTGTGTGCTGCTTGTAGTCGATGCAGGCGTCAAAACCCAGTTCCGAGGTGGCGTATTGGCATTTGTCTGGCCCACCGGCAATGCCCACAGTGCGGCAGCCGCGCGCTTTGGCCAGGGCGCCAAACGCGCTGCCCACGGCCCCGCTGGCGGCGCTGACCACCATCGTCTGGGGTGTGGATTGGTCGGCTTTGGGCTGGATGATGCCCACCAGCCCGTAATACGCCGTGACACCCGGCATGCCCACGGCGCCCAGGTACGCCGACAGCGGCACGTGGGTGGTGTCGACCTTGCGCAACATGCCCACCTGGGCTGCATCAACCACGCTGTATTGCTGCCAGCCCCCCATGCCGACGACCTTGTCGCCGACCTTGAATTTGTCACTTTGCGACTCGACCACTTCACCGGCCGTACCGCCTTGCATCGTCTGGCCCAATGGCTGCGGTTGCGCATAACTCTTGCCGTCGTTCATGCGGCCGCGCATGTACGGGTCGAGGCTCAAAAAGTGGTGGCGCACCAGCACCTGGCCCGGCTTCAAGGGCGGTGTTTCAACCGAAACCAGCTTGAAATTGCTGGCCATGGCTTCGGCAGTTGGACGCGTTGCTAAGTGAATTTGGTTATTTTTTAGCATAAAATATACTTAAGTTTATTATATAAAAGATAGCAATAAAATTAATAAATTCTTGACTTTATTGCCGAAAAAGCTCGTTAGATTTATCAATCAGTAGATATTTCACCCGTTCCGGCGGCATTGGGCGCCACCCGGTCGTTGCGGCGCACGTATTTGAAGGTGCCCGTGGCGTGTGCGCAGGCGTTGCCTTTGGCGTCGTAAATCGTCGACTCGGTGAACGCCATGGAGGTGGTGCGGTGCATCAGCCGCCCTTTGGCGGTGACGAAGCCGCGGGTTGGCCGCATAAAAGTGGTTTTCATCTCGATGGTCACGACACCCATGTCATCCTGCGCGCTGCGCGCTGCGGTCGCCATCGACACATCCAGCAGCGTCATCACAGCGCCGCCGTGGGTGACATTGAAGGTGTTCTGGTGCTCGGGTTTCGCATCGAAGGTGATTTCCGATTCGCCACCCTGGAATTTTGTGAGTTGAAAACCCAAGTGTTCAACGAAGGGGATTTTGAGGCCGAAGCCGGAGTTGGAAATGGTCATATCAAAAGTTCATCGACAATTTTTGACTTCGATCCGCTGCCAGAACGCCAGGCAGCCGCCGCGACGGGCCGCCCCGAGCAAGGCACGGCCCCCTCGGGGGGCAGGGAGCGACACGCAGTGCGCGACCGTGGGGGCCATATTCATCCCGTAACGACGCTCACGCCGCCATCCACCGCCATCCACTGGCCGGTGATGTGTTTGCCAGCATCCGAGGCGTACAACAGTGCGATGCCCTTGAGATCTTCATCGTCGCCCAGGCGCGAGAGGGATTCGTCGGCGAGGCGGCGCAGGTCTTCCTCTATGGCGCAGTCGGCGCCGATCCAGCGTGCATCGATGCCCAGCGCCTGCCACTGGGCGGCGGCCACTTCGAGCTCAT
>JANMMR010000337.1:0-2028 GCA_031373455.1 Rhodoferax sp. | reverse complement strand
TTTTTCTCGTCTGGCCGTGGCCGCAGAAACGAAGCCGCCGCCGGCAGCTTGTGGCTCAAGGTGGATTCGCCTTGCAAGGTGAGTCCACGTTGAGCCACAAACTGCCGGCGGCAGCTTCGTTCCTGCGGCCGCGTCCGGACGAAAAAAATGTGCCGCTCAAAGGGTTGCGCGCCAGCTGGGCAGCCCAGAAGAATCTGGAAGCGGTTGTGGTCATCCTGGAACAGGAGAAAACCGGCCGCGATATCCGCGTGACGTTGGCAGGAGACGCAACCTCATTTGCCGTGCCAGACGGATTTCTCCAGCCGGGCATGGAATACAAGATTGCGGTCGGCACCGTGGCGGTTGGCGGCAACGCCTCGTTTTATGAAACCTCCTTCACGACGGCGGGGGGTAGCGTTTCGGTCAAAACCGCCGACGCTGGAGCTGCGGTGACGCCTGCCGGTGGCAAGACCATTTCCCAGGATGAGGCCAAATTGATCGCTGTCAAGGCCGTTCCAGGCAAAGCCATTGACGTCGCCATTGAAAAAAAGGCTGGTGTCAATCGCTATGTGGTCGAGGTCGCGCCTGCCAAGGGCGGCAAAGAGCTTGATGTCGTGATTGACATGGCCAGCGGCAAAGTGCTGGGCATCGAGAAGTGACGCAGGAACATATTGTTTTAAATGCCAGCCAATGCCCATGATTCAAGAAACTTGCCCTGACCACCGCTATTTCCAACCAAAGGAGTGCCCCATGACTGTCCGTCAAATCGCAAACGAAACCAAAAGCGTGCCACCTCTGTCGGGGCTTCTGTCAGGACTTCTTGCGGGCGCGCTCACTTTTGCATTGGCGGCTGACGCGCTGGGGCAGGCGAAGACAACTGCCAAGGCGAAGGAGGCGGCAACTACGGGCATCGAGCCAGGAGCCAAGAAATTCGAAGAACTCAATGTCAAGGACTTTGACAAATCGGAGAACATTGACAACCCTTGGTGGCCCTTGAAAGCCGGCATGCAATGGACTTATGAAGGCTACGTGGTCGAGGAAGGCAAAAAGGAGTCCCACAAGATTGTGTTTACCGTGACAGATCTGGTGAAGGTGATTGACGGTGTTCGCAGCCGCGTGATCTACGATTCCGACTTCACCGGTGGCAAAATGAAGGAGCAAGAGCTTGCCTATTTCGCGCAGGACAAGGCAGGCAACGTCTGGCACCTTGGCCAATACCGTGAAGTGATGGAAGGCAAGATTTTTGTAGGCGGCCAGATTTGGGTGATCAACAACCCACCTGGCGCCAAAGCCGGCATCATGATGCCCGCCAATCCCAAACTTGGCGATCTGAGTTATTCAGAAGGTTATGCGCCGCACCCGTTCTACTGGACAGACCGCGGGCGGGTGTACCAGGTGGGGCAAAAAGTCAAAGTGCCTGCGGGAAGCTACAGCGACGTGATGGTGATCGAGGAATTTGACGAAGAAAATCCTGGCGCCTTCCAGCTCAAGTACTACGCCAAAGGTATTGGAAACATCAAGGTGGGCTCTCGCGGCAAGACCAGTGGGACCGATGAGAAGCTTGAGCTGACCAAGGTGAAGATGCTCGACGAGAAAGAGCTTGCCGCCGTGCGCGAGAAAGCCATGGAGCTGGAAAAGCGTGCCGGAATGTTCCCGGTACAGCCTGTGATGGAGCGCATTGCGCTGACGGCAGCTGACCACGCGCAAGGCGCGGACAAAATGGCTGCTGCGTCTGTTGCGCCAGCTACGGCTCCGCCAGCGAAGAAGGGGGCAGAAGCGAAAGTCATCACGGAGGACGAAGCAAAGGCAATCGCCGAGAAACGCGTGCCTGGCAAGGCCATCGACGTGGCGATTGAAAAGAAGATGGGAGCGAACCGTTATGTGGTTGAGGTGAAGCCCGCGGCAGGTGGCAAGGAGCTGGATGTGATCATCGACATGGCCAGCGGAAAAGTGCTCGCTGTGGAAAAATAGCGTCACACAAATATTGATGCTAGGTGTTGCGATGAACCCATTGTCAAAACTTGCTATTGCCTTGATCCCGGCAACTGT
>JANMMR010000306.1:0-3035 GCA_031373455.1 Rhodoferax sp. | reverse complement strand
GTCGTCAACGACACGGCAGTTGCCGTCAACCAGGGCGGCAAACGCAAAGGCGCGGTGTGCACGTACCTGGAGACCTGGCACCTGGATATCGAGGAATTCCTGGAGTTGCGCAAAAACACCGGTGACGACCGCCGCCGCACCCACGACATGAACACGGCCAACTGGATTCCCGACCTGTTCATGCGCCGGGTAATGGAAAAGGGCCAATGGACACTGTTCTCACCGAACAACGTGCCCGACCTGCACGACAAATTCGGCGCTGAGTTTGAACTGGCCTATGTGGCTTACGAGGCCAAGGCCGCGCGCGGCGAGATCAAGCCGGCACGCACCATCGAAGCCAGTGATTTGTGGCGCAAGATGTTGACCATGCTGTTTGAAACCTGCCACCCCTGGATCACATTCAAGGACGCTTGCAATGTGCGCTCTCCCCAACAACACGTGGGCGTCGTGCATTCGAGCAACCTTTGCACGGAAATCACGCTCAACACCAGCGACACAGAAACCGCCGTGTGCAACCTCGGCTCGGTCAATCTGGTCCGGCACTTGAAAGATGCGGCGCCTGGCAGTGAAAGCTCGCGCAAAGTGCTGGACCATGCCAAGCTGCAAAAGACCATCACCACGGCCATGCGCATGCTGGACAACGTGATCGACATCAACTATTACGCAGTCAAGAAAGCCCGTGACTCCAACATGCGCCACCGCCCCGTCGGCCTGGGCGTGATGGCGTTCCAGGACAGCCTGTACGAACTGCGTATTCCGTATGCCAGCGACGCCGCTGTGTCCTTCGCCGATGAATCGATGGAAGCCATCTGTTATTACGCCTACCAGGCGTCTACCGAATTGGCGCGCGAACGCGGCCAGTATTCAAGCTACAAGGGTTCGCTGTGGGACCAGGGCATTTTGCCGATCGACACGCTTGACTTGCTCGAGCGCGCACGTGGTGGCTATGTCGAGGTGGACCGCTCCAGCACCCTCGACTGGGACGCACTGCGCCAGAAAATTGCCCGCGACGGCATGCGCAATTCCAACTGCGTGGCGATTGCACCAACGGCGACCATCTCCAACATCATTGGCGTGGACGCTTCGATTGAGCCGTGCTTCGGCAACCTCTCGGTCAAGTCCAATTTGTCCGGCGAGTTCACCATCATCAACTCCTACCTTGTTCGCGACCTTAAACGCCTGGGTCTCTGGGACGACGTGATGGTGATGGACCTGAAACACTTTGACGGATCACTCGCCCCCATTGACCGTGTGCCGGGCGAAATCAAGGCCCTGTACGCGACCGCCTTCGAAGTTGAAACCCGCTGGCTCGTCGAAGCTGCGGCACGGCGGCAGAAGTGGATCGACCAGGCGCAATCTCTCAACATTTACATGGCAGGCGCTTCGGGCAAAAAACTCGATGACACCTACAAACTGGCCTGGCTGCGCGGGCTCAAGACCACCTACTACCTGCGCACCATGTCGGCGACCCACGCGGAGAAAGCCACTGTGGTGGCCGGACGCATGAACGCTGTGTCCTCGGGTCATGTCAATTCACTGTCAAGTGCCTCCGGCTCCAACACCGTGAGTGCGCTGGACTTGGCCGCCGCCGCTGCCGCATCGCAAATCCAGTTGGCCACCAACGCTGCCACCGATGTCAAATTTTGCGGCGTTGACGATCCAACCTGCGAGGCTTGCCAATGAAATCTGCAAAGAGCTGCGATGCGAATGCACAACACAATGCGCGCGCAAAGTGAATGAACACTTTTCATTTGTTGCGGCTGCTCTCATAATTCGCTGATTGGAAAAATCTATGTTGTCCTGGGACGAAGAAGTCAAGCCCACACCGCAAACGCCGACACATCGTGGCTCTTTCAGCAGCCACATGACAGAGCCACCTCTTGCGATTCCTGCATTGCGCAAATTGGATGACGGCGCAGTAGCCCCCATTGTTCCTGTTGCCTCCGTCACTGCTCTGGCGCCGTCACAAGCTGCGGCCCCTGCTTTTGCTGCACCATTGAATGCACCGATGCGCCGGGTCAACGCAGCCGACAAACGCATCATCAACGGCAAGACCGACGTCAACCAGTTGGTCCCCTTCAAATACAAATGGGCCTGGGAGAAGTACCTCGCCAGCTGCTCCAACCACTGGATGCCGCAAGAGGTCAATATGACGCGCGACATCGCGCTGTGGAAAAACCCGAATGGCCTGACCGAAGACGAACGCCGCATAGTCAAGCGCAATCTGGGTTTCTTTGTCACCGCCGATTCCCTCGCCGCCAACAACATCGTGTTAGGCACCTACCGCCACATCACGGCACCCGAGTGCCGGCAGTTTCTGCTGCGCCAGGCGTTTGAAGAAGCGATCCACACCCACGCCTACCAGTACATAGTCGAGTCGCTTGGCCTGGACGAGAGTGAAATCTTCAATGCCTACAACGAGGTCAAATCGATCCGTGACAAGGACGAGTTCCTGCTGCCGTTCATTGCGGCCATCATGGACCCGAACTTCCACACCGGCACACCGCAGACCGACCAGACGCTCCTGAAATCGCTGATCGTGTTTGCCTGCCTCATGGAAGGCCTTTTCTTCTATGTCGGCTTCACACAGATCCTGGCCCTGGGCCGGCAAAACAAGATGACCGGTGCCGCCGAGCAGTACCAGTACATCCTGCGCGACGAATCCATGCACTGCAATTTCGGCATCGACCTGATCAACCAGCTCAAGGCCGAAAACCCCCAGCTCTGGACATCGGAATTCAAAGCCGAGATCAAGTCCCTCTTTGAGCAGGCTGTCGAACTCGAGTACCGCTACGCCGAAGACACCATGCCGCGCGGCGTGTTGGGCATGAACGCCTCCATGTTCAAGGGTTACCTGCGTTACATTGCCAACCGACGTGCCACCCAAATCGGTCTGGAAGCGCTGTACCCGAATGAAGAGAACCCGTTCCCATGGATGAGCGAAATGATCGACCTGAAGAAAGAGCGCAACTTTTTCGAGACCCGCGTGATTGAGTACCAGTCCGGCGGCGCGCTGTCCTGGGATTGATGCCCGA
>JANMMR010000254.1:0-11558 GCA_031373455.1 Rhodoferax sp. | reverse complement strand
GCCTTGCCGCCCAGCTCACTGGCCAGCTCCTGCACCAGCTCGGCTTGCTCCTTCACGCTGTTGGGCGTGCCGTGGAATTCCATCAAAAGCATGGGCTCTTCACGCAGCCCGAGCTTGGCATAGGCATTGACCATGCGCACGGTGTTCACGTCAAGCAGTTCCACCCGCGCAATCGGGATGCCCATCTGGATGATCTGGATGGTGGTGCGCACCGCCGCCTCGATGCTCGGGAAGGAGCAGATCGCCGCGCTGATGGCTTCGGGCAGCGGGTAGAGCTTGAGTGTGATCTCGGTGATCACGCCCAGCGTGCCCTCTGAGCCGACCATCAGCCGCGTGAGGTCATACCCCGCGCTGCTTTTCTTGGCACGTGTGCCGGTGCGGATGACGCTGCCGTCGGCCGTCACCACTTCGAGCCCGAGAACGTTTTCGCGCATGGTGCCGTAACGCACGGCGTTGGTGCCGCTGGCGCGGGTGGCGCTCATGCCGCCAATGGAGGCGTCGGCGCCGGGATCGATCGGGAAAAACAGGCCGGTGCTTTTGACTTCTTCGTTGAGTTGCTTGCGCGTTACACCCGGTTGCACCGTCACCGTCAAATCCTCGGCGTTGATCGAGAGCACCTTGTTCATGCGGTTCATGTCAATGCTGATGCCGCCTTGCACCGCCAGCAAATGGCCCTCGAGCGAGGAGCCAACTGCAAACGGGATCACCGGCATAGCGTGGTCGCTGGCGAGCTGCACGGCAGCGGCCACGTCGGCGGTGGATTCGGCAAACACCACGGCCGAGGGTGGCGGCACGGAATAGGAGGATTCGTCACGCCCGTGTTGTTCGCGCACCGCCATGGCGGTCGAGCAATTGGCGCCAAAACGGCTTTTGAGCGCCTCCAGCAGCGCCGCCGGCATGGCGCGCTGGTTGACTTCGGGCATCAGGTGCTGGGGGTGGGTGGGTGCGTTCATAAGGCCTCGGGCAAGTAAACAGGCGGCGGGTGCACAAAGTGGGAGCCGAGGCCAGATAATACTTTGCTGCCTGCGGATTGCAAACCACAGGCCTTCTGCACCGACCTTCGCCAAAGGGATTCGCCATGGGAAACCGACTCACGCAAATTGCCACCCGCACGGGAGACGACGGCACCACCGGCCTGGGCGACAACACCCGCGTGCGCAAAGACTCCCTGCGGGTGCAGGCCATGGGTGAGGTCGATGAGCTCAACTCGCACCTCGGCGTGTTGCTGTGTGAGCCCATGCCCGAGAGCGTGCGCACGCTGCTGGTGGAAATCCAGCACCAGCTCTTCAACCTGGGCGGCGAGTTGTCGATTCCCGGGTTTGAGCTGCTCAAGCCCGAGGCGGTGTTGGCACTCGACGAAGCCCTGGCCGACCACAACGAAGCGCTCCCGCGACTGAAGGAGTTCATCCTGCCGGCAGGCACCCGCGCGGCCTCGCTGGCACACGTGTGCCGCACAGTCGCGCGCCGCGCCGAGCGGGCGGTGGTGGCGCTGGGCGGTGTTGAAGCACTCAAAGACAACCCGCGCCAGTACCTCAACCGCCTCTCCGACCTGATGTTCGTGCTGGCACGTGTGCTCAACCGGCACCGCACCGACGGCAGCGCCGGCGACGACGTCTACTGGCGCAGCGAACGTTTGCAGCGGGGCGGCGACTGATGGAAGGCGCAGGTGGTTTGACGGACCTGCGCCCCTGGAAGCGCCTGGCGGGCCTCACGCTCGTCTACGCGTTGTTGACCGAAGTTTGTGTCCGGTATCTTTCCCAAAATGGTTTGATCAGTGTGGTCTGGTTGCCGGCGGGGCTGGCACTGGCCGCGTTTCTGGTGCGTGGCCCGCAGGTGGCCGTATGGATTTTCGCGGGTGATCTGCTGGCCACTTGGCTGCGCGGAGAGCCGCTGACACTGGCCGTGCTCATCGCCGTGGGCAACACCGTGGCGGCCTGGCTCGGCGCCCACCTACTGACCATGGCGCCGCGCTTCGATTTGTTGATGCGCTCCTTGCGCGACTACTGGCTGGTGGTGGTGGCGAGCACCGTGTCGTGCGCGCTGTCGGCTTTTCTGGGGGTGGCCGGCCTGCGGTATTTTGGCCGCATACGGGACGAGCAGTTGGCGTCGTCCCTGGTGAGTTGGTGGGCCGGCGACGCCATTGGCGTCCTGTTGCTGGTTCCCCTCCTGATGGTGTGGCGCGTTCGGCCGCCGGATTGGGCCCGATCGGCGCGTTTGCTGGAGGCGCTGCTGATGCTGGTTTTGGCGCTGCTGTTGGGCCAGGCCGTATTTGCCGGCTGGTTGCCCGGCGGGCTGCGCCTGGCCGGTGAGCCGTATTGGCTCTTTGTCGTGGTGGCGGCCTGCACGCCGCGCCTGTGGCGCCATGGCATCAGCGTGATGGTGCTGCTGTTCGCCGTGCAAGGCATGAGCGGCGTGATTTTTGGCACTGGCATGTTTGCCGGAGAAACGCCGGAGCAGCGCCTGGTTTCCTACTGGTTGTACATGGCCACCCTGTCCGTGTTTGGCATGGCCAGCGCCACTTATTTCGAGCGCTTGCAACGTGCCCAGGCGCGCAGCCAGGAGCAGGAGGCCACCTACCGCAGCCAGTTCATGGACAACAGCGCCGTGATGCTGCTGTTTGAGCTGGACGGTCAATTGATCGACGCCAATGACGCGGCGGTGCGCTTTTACGGGTTCGACAAAGCCGAGTTGCTGCGGCAAAACCTGTACAGGCTCAGCCTGCGCACGACGGCGGAGGTGCGGGACACGCTGGAGTCGGTGCCAACCTCGGGAGGTGGACGTTTTGAGTCGCAACACCGCATGGCCGACGGCTCCGTGCGTGACGTGGTGGTCTCCAACAGCCCCGTTCGCATGGGCGAGCGCCATGTGATGCACGCCATCGTGTTTGACATCACCGATCAAAAACGCGCCGAAGCCGAGATCGAAAACCTGGCGTTCTTCGACCCATTGACCCGGCTGCCCAACCGCCGCCTGCTGCTGGACCGTCTGGAAAAAACCTTGCCGGCAGCCCTGCGCAGCAAGTCGCAGGGGGCATTGCTGTTCATCGACCTGGACAACTTCAAGACACTCAATGATTCGCATGGCCACGAAAAAGGCGATGCCATGTTGCGCGAGACCGGCCAGCGCCTCGTCGATTGCGTGCGGGCTGGCGACACGGTGGCGCGCCTGGGCGGCGACGAGTTTGTCGTGATGCTCCAGGACCTGAGTACGCAAGGCAGCGTGGCGGCGGCGCAGGTCAAGGCGGTGGGGGCCAAGGTGCTGGCGGCGCTCAAGGTACCCTACCTGCTGGACGGCGTCGAGTACCACGGCAGTTGCAGCGTTGGCATGGCCATGTTTGGCCACGGCGGCGAAACGGCGGAGGAGTTGTTCAAACGCGCCGACATGGCCCTCTATGAGGCGAAGGGCGCGGGCCGCAACCTGGCACGGTTTTTCGACCCAGCCATGCAGGCGGCGATGGTCGAGCGCTCGGCCCTGGAGCATGATTTGCGCCGTGCCGTCGAGGCCGGCCAGTTTGTATTGCATTACCAGGCGCAGGTCAACGCCAAAGGCCAGCTCACGGGCGCTGAAGCCTTGCTGCGCTGGCAACACCCGCTCCTGGGCAAGGTGTTGCCCGGTGTGTTCATCACCCTGGCGGAGGAAACCGGGCTGATCCTGCCCATCGGCTCCTGGGTGCTGGCGCAGGCCTGCCTTCAGCTGGTCGCCTGGGCCGATGACCCGGCCACGGCGGGCCTCACGATTTCAGTTAACGTGAGCGCGCGGCAGTTTCACCATGACGGTTTTTTCCCCGAGTTGCTGGAGTTGCTGCAGTCCTCTGGTGCGCCTCCGAACCGGCTCAAGCTCGAGCTCACGGAGAGCATTCTGGTGCGCAACGCCGACGACATCATTGAAAAAATGGTGGCGCTCAAAGCCATGGGCGTCGGCTTTTCGCTGGACGACTTCGGCACCGGCTACTCCTCGCTGGTTTACCTCAAACGCCTGCCGCTGGACCAGATCAAGATCGACCAGGCCTTTGTACGCGACCTGCTGGTCGATGCCAACGACGCGGCGATTGCCCGCACCATCATTGCCCTGGGCAAGGCGCTGGGGCTGCAGGTGATGGCCGAAGGCGTCGAGACCCTCGCGCAGCGTGATTTTTTGCGGGAGCAAGGCTGCTTCCACTACCAAGGCTACTACTTTGGCTGGCCCGGGCCCGTGGCCGACCTGGAGAGCCTGGCCATGGAATCGGCAGGCAAACACCCGTCCACGGCGCTAGGCGCATAGGCCGCTCCCCGCGCAACGGCACAGCGTGGGGGTCGGCAATTTTTCGCCGGGCCGCCCCAAGAAAAATTAGCCCCCTCGGGGGGCAGCGACCCGCGCAGCGGTGGAGCGTGGGGGCTCTTTCAAAACCGCCATCGTGATGCGTGAAACGCAGGTGAGTTCACCGGCATCGTTGACCATGTCGATGTGCCATACCTGCGTGCTGCGGCCCACATGCACCGGGCGGGCGGTGCCGGTGACCCAGCCTTCGGTGGCACCCTTGATGTGGTTGGCGTTGATGTCCAGGCCCACCACACGGTAACCGGGCGGCACGCAACCAGCGGCAGCGCAGGAGCCGAGGGTTTCGGCCAGAACCACACTCACGCCGCCATGCAAGATGCCATACGGCTGGCGGGTGCGATGGTCCACCGGCACGCGGCCCTTGATGAAGTTGTCACCAACCTCCAGGAACTCCATCCCCAAGGCCGCTGGGGCCGTGTTGTGGTGGCTGCTGGTGAGGCGCTCGATGGTCGGGGGTTGTTTCCAGAAGGACAATGGGGCTCCAATTCGGTAAATTTGTAATATATGTACAACTATGCAGTATTTATTTGATTTAAAGTCACATAAAACATAAATAGTATGCTATATAAATAGTATTAATAATGGCTAATTATCAATCATTTAACTATATAAAATGATATTTTCACGCCGTTTGGTGCCCGGGCACCTGTGCCGATGACAATGTGCTCCACCAGCCATTGAAGATGCGGGCTGGAAACCTCAAACACTGGCGCGCAGCGGAAATAAACCCGGGTCGGGTCTACCGGCTCACCCTTGAGCAGGCGGGCCACGTCCTCTGCGCTGGCGCGGCGCAGGGCGCGGTTCATCACAAAAATGTGCTCACCGGCGAAGTCGCCGTCCAACGCGATCAGGTAGCGCGCGTCCAGGTCGGCGCAGGTGTCACCGGGCACGCGCTGGAAGTCGGCGCCGCCCGGCAACACGCGCCCCTGAATGCGCTGGCCCTGATACTGCCCACTGACCACACCGCCGGTGATCGGGATGATGCGCCGGCGCCCTTGGGTGCCCAGGCCGGTGAGAATGCCGGCGTCGATCGGCGCATCGACACTGACGTCGAGGTCCAGCACGTGTTCCAGTGCGGGTGTTGGTAAAAATGAGGTGGAGGTCATGGTGTTGTCTCAAGCCTTCAAAGCCGGCAAAACCTCGTCGCGGGTCTCGCCAAAACCGATGCGCGCCGCGCCCGGCTTCTCGCACCAGCCGCGCAGGATCACGGCGTCGCCATCGTGCAGAAAGGCGCGTTGTTCGCCGCCCTCCAGCGTGATGGGCTCTTTGCCGCCCTTGGTCAGCTCGATGATGGCGCCCGCTTCGTGCGCGGTGGGGCCTGAGATGGTGCCGCTGCCCAGCAGGTCGCCGGGTTGCAGGTTGCAGCCGCCCATGGTGTGTTGGGCGACCATCTGCGCGTAGGTCCAATACTGGTGGCGAAAACTGGTGGCCGACACCTGGGACGCGCCACCGCCCGCCGCACGTTGCTTCGCGGTTTCAATCAAGACCTGCAACTGGATGTCCAGCACGCCCTGCGCGCGGTTGCCGGCGTCGTCCAGATAGGCCAGCGGCTGCGGCTCGTCGGCCGGGCGCGTGAAGGGCAGGCGGAATGGCGCCAACGCCTCCATGGTGACGATCCACGGTGAAATCGACGTGCAGAAACTCTTGCCCAGAAAAGGCCCCAAAGGCGCCATTTCCCAGAACTGGATGTCGCGGGCGGACCAGTCGTTGAGCAGGCAAATGCCAAAGATGTGGTCTTCGGCCTCGCTCAAGGGAATCGGCTCACCCATGGCGTTGCCTTTGCCGATGAACGCGCCGAGCTCCAGCTCGTAATCCAGCCGCGTACAGGGGCCATACACCGGTACAGTGCCACCGGTCTGCACGGCCTGGCCCATCGGGCGTTTGAACGGCGTGCCACTCACCACCACGCTGGAGGCGCGGCCATGGTAGGCGATCGGCAGCCACTGGAAGTTGGGCGTCAAGGGTGCATCGGGCCGCGCAATGCGCCCGACATTGCGGGCGTGGTGGATCGAGGTGTAGAAGTCGGTGTAGTTGGCTACCTGGGCGGGCACGCGGTAAATTGCCATTGCCTGCGGCACCAGGCAGGCTTGCACAGCGGCCTGCGTGGCCGCGCTGGCGCCGCTTGAGAGCAGCGCAAACAAGGCATGGCGCAATACCTGCCAAGTCTGCGGCCCGGTGGCCATGAAGGCATTGAGGCCCAGCACGTGCTGGCTCGGCATGGCTGCAGTTTCCAGCGCCGCCGCCGCATGGCCCGACAGCAGTTTTTTGCCGTGCAGCGCCGCCAGGTCCAAAATCTGGTCGCCGATGGCAACGCCTGCCCGCCAGAAGGCGTATGCGCCACTTTCGGCAAACATGGCATAGGGCAGGTTCTGGATGGGAAAGTCCGGGTGGCCGTTGGCTGCGGCCAGCCAGCTTGTGGCAGACGGGTTGTGGGTGTGGTTGAGCGCGGTGTGATTGATAACCATGACGTGTTCCAGTCCAACGAAGTTCGAGCGTGTATCGAGAATATCCCAAAAGGGTCATAGGGCAGAAATCAAAAATCTCATTGGTCTGCTTCCGACGTGCTAAATCATTCGTCCACGGCGTCGTGCTGCGGACGCATCGCCGCCGGTGATCGCGCCGTCGTCCCAAGAGCTTGGTACCAAGCCATTTCATTCTTGGCGAGCGCGCTCGGGCTACGCGAGGACCACGATTCGGGGTTACCCTTCGAAACGGCCCGATCCGGCAAATCCGCTGGGTCGCGGGGCCGTCCACAGGATCAGAATCCATGAAAATGAAAACAGGCGCCTTCTCGGTGCACGAGTTCGCGCCCTACCACTTCGCCCTGCTTTCATCCAGAATGAGCAAGGCCCTGGCAACCACATGCGAGGCGAACGGGCTCACCCTGATCGAATGGCGGCTACTGGCCATCATCGCGAGCGGCGACCGACTCAGTGCCGCCAATGTGGTGAGTCAGTCCACCATGGACCCGGTAGCCGTCCATCGCGCAGTCATGTCGCTGTTGAAGCGGGCCCTTATCTCGAGAGTCGGCGATGAGGACGACCTGCGCATCAAGCGCCTCGTCTTGACGCCAATCGGCCAAAGGGCTTACCAGGATGTAGTCCCTGCTGCTGCGCAGATAGAACGCAAATTGCTTGGCGTTCTATCCGCAGCCGAAGCAAAGAGCCTGAACCGAACCCTACAAAAACTCCTGGAGGTCGAGTTTTAGGGAAGCCCCTATTTACTTTCATTTGTAATTATATTAAATTTCATTTGTAAGTTTTTTGCCATCAGGTATTGACTAATCCAGGAGACCCCGATCATGCCCAACTCATACCCATACTCCCGCCGCAGCCTCATTAAATTACCTGCCGCTCTGTGGGCAGTTGCAGCGACAGGTACGGCATTCGATGCCTTGTCCCAGACGGGACGCCACGTCGCCTTGGTCGTGCCAGTGCCTGCGGGCGGCGGCATGGACGCCACCGCCCGGCTGATCGCCGAACAGGTGCGCGACGCCCTGGGTACGATCATCGTCGAGAACAAGCCTGGCGCCGCGCTGCGACTGGGCCTTTATGCGGTGCGCGGTGCGGCTGCGGACGGTACCAACTTGGTCTACACGGCAGTGTCCCCGTTCACCATCTATCCGCACGTTTACAAGAAGCTGGGTTTCGATCCCGATGCCGATTTCGTGCCGGTGGTGCCTGCGGTCTCCTTCGAGTTCGCGCTCGCCGTCCCCGGAACCAGTGCGATTTCGACCCTGGCCGAGTACATCGACGCCGCCCGCAAAGACCTTGAGCGCAATGGCTTGTATGCCGTGCCGGGTGCGGGGACGACGGTGCATTTCGCAGGCGCGGCCTTGGCCGCCGCCACTGGAATCAATCTCAAACACGTCCCCTACAAGGGTTCGGCCCCGGCCATGCAGGACTTGATCGGTGGGCATGTCCCGGCCTGTATGAATGTACTGGGTGAGTTCCTGGCTTACCGCGGAACCGGCAAGGTCAAGGTGCTGGCCACCACTGGCGCCGCCCGCTCGCCCCTGATGCCGGATGTGCCGACCTTCGCCGAGCTGGGGTTCAAGGGGATGGTGCTCAATGAGCAATTCGGCATCTTTGCCCCCGCAAAAACACCGGCCGCGATGGTCCAGAAGATCAATGCCGCCGTAGCCGCAGCGGTACAGAAACCCGAAGTGGTGCGACGGTTGGCCGAATTGGGCTATTCAACGCTGCCGATCAGCGCGACCGAGTTTGCCGCCAAGATAAAGGCCGATCGCGCCGCTTGGGGCCCGATCGTCAAATCCACCGGCTTCACGCTCGACGAATAAGGGAGTTGGCCATGCTGGAATTCAAACCCCATTGGCAGCTTGCGCTGGACCAGCTTTGCGAGCGTATTTTGCAGATTCGTGCAGCCGTCGGCACGCGCTGGCCCTATCACTGCGATCCTCTGACCAACGAATGGGACACCACCGACGACGGCGACTGGTGCGGCGGCCACTGGGTCGAATGTCTGCGCATCGTCGGTGAGTTGCAAGGCGACCAGCAACTTCTGGACGAATCAGCCCAACGTACCGAAGCGCTGCGGCCTTACCTCGAGCGTGACGATATGTTCCGTGCGCACCGTTTTTACTATTCGGCAGCACGGCAATACGCCTGGACAGGGGAGCGAAAGTTCCGAACCCTTGCGCTGGCCGGTGCCTGGGCCGTGCGCTCGATGGCCATGCCCTCAAACGGCGCGATGCCGATTGGCATGCAGGTGCAGGTGCGCTCAACCACGCTGGCGGGGCGCGACAAAGTCTGCGTTGACAACGTGCACCCCAACATCATCCTCGACTGGTGGGCACACAAGGAGACCGGGGATCCAAGCTTTGTAGAAGGCGCGCGACGCCACCTGGATCTGACGGCGCGTGATTTTGTGCTCGACGATGGCTCCACCCTTGAGTTCATCGATTACGACAGCGCGTCTGGGCGAAAGATCCGCCACTACACGCTGTTGGGTGCGCACGACGACAGCTGCTGGTCACGCGGGCAATCCTGGGCCGTCGCTGGCTACTTGCGTGCGTGGGAAGCCACCCAGGATGAGCGCTACCTAGCGATTGGCAACAAGCTGCTCGACTATTGGATGCGTCACTCCACGCCGGACGGCATTCCACCCTGGGACTTCAAGGATCCGGCGTTGATGACAGAAGCGGCCTCGGTGCCAGTGGACACTTCGGCCGCTGCCGTGGTGGTCGAGCAGCTTGCCCGGCTGGCCGTGCTGCCCAATCTGCCATCCACAGCACAACCGGCGTTGGCGAGATTGCAACCCATGCTCGACGGGCTATTGGCCCACACCACGCCCATCGCAGGCGGCATCCAGGAACCCGCGGGCAGGCTGCTGGATGGATGCTTCAACCAGCCCAAGCGTTACGCCAATCGCAGCGAGCTCATCTGGGGAACGGCCTACCTCCTGTTCGCGTTGTACTACCTAAAAACGGGTCGCGTCATCGAGTGATACTGAACGCTGGGCATGGGATGGCGCGCCAGGCGCCCTTGGAAGCGTCCCTGGAACAGGATCGACCGGTGGTCGAAGTCGTGCTGCTGACGCTTCGAAACACGAGTTCGCAGGAGTTTGCGGGGGTGATGAGCGGTGCCATCGCGCATCTGCGCCAGGCCCCGGGCTATCTCGCCCACAGTTTTGGACCCTGTGCCGAAGAAGCCGGAATGTTCTTGCTGCTCGTTTGGTGGCAATCCATTGAAGCCCATGTAGTGGAGTTTCGCCAGTCTGCGGATCATGTCCTCTGGCGGTCACTGCTGCAAAGTCATCTTCAATCCGAGCCTTGGGTTCGGCATTTTGAAGTGAGTGAAGGCATCGGCGCTGCCGGCGAACTGCTCACCCGCGCTCAAGGGAATACCCTTAATGCGTTGCCCTTCACTCAGGGCTAAAGTTCATCCGATAATGTTTCATATGTAATCTTTTTAGCGCACCAATGACGCCCAGCATTCATCGCCAAGCGGAGCGGGGAAATACCCGCGAAACATTCGCTGGTCTGGCATTGAAGACCTTGATCAAAGGCGGCGACCGCCCGGCTTTGGTGTCTGATGCGCGCACCCTCAGCTGTCTTGGCGCAGTTTCGCGCCTAGCCAAGATGCAGCGAGTTCTCAGCGACTCCAGGCCACCCAGACTGGCCTTGCTTTCGCGCAACAAGCCCGATGCCTGGCTCCTTCAAATTGCTGCGATGGCACTGGGCGGCAGCGTTGTTTGGCTTCATCCCAAGGCTAGCCTTGCAGACAGCGCCTTCGTCATAGGCGATTCCAAGGCGGATGTGCTGGCCCTTGACGCAGACGTTGATTCAGAACTTGTCGACGCACTCGCCCGTAGCTTTCACGGTCCCGTATTTCGTTTGTCGACGCACGGCCCGGGGACGCCTTTGGCTGGAGCGATCGAGGGCATGGCGTCCTCTGAAGTCGTGGATAGGTCATTGCCAGACGACCTGGCCTTGCTCGCTTTTACGGGAGGCACGACAGGCAAGCCCAAAGCGGTAGTCCGAACTCAGGCGGACTGGGCCTTGATCGCAAAGCGGATCGTTGCCGACTACGAAATCGAATCAGAGAGCCGTTACCTTGTGGCTGGGCCGATTTCTCATGTCAGTGGAACCAAGATTCTTCCGACCTTGATGTGTGGCGGCACGGCATACGCTCTGGAGGAGGCGACGCCGCCTGCGGTGGCCGCCGCTATCGAACGCTGGCGCATCACGTCGACCCTGCTCGTCCCCACTGCCCTGAACGCACTGGCTGAGGAGCAAGCGGCGAGACCGCGTGACTTGTCGAGCCTGACGAAGCTGTTCTATGGGGGCGCAAGCATAGCCGCCGACCAACTTCGACGCGCGGTCGGGGTCTTTGGCCCGGTTCTCTACCAGGTGTACGGGCAGACAGAATGTTATCCACTGTGTCGCCTCAAACCCACCGACCTCGACCTCGACTTGCCGCACAGATGGCGCTCCTGTGGCACCCCGGTTCCCTCTATCACGCTGCGAATCGTCGACTCGAGCGGAAATGATGTCGCACAAGGCAAAGTCGGAGAGATGATCGCCAATGGCCGTCAGGTTATGGGCGAATACTTCAATCGCCCTGAGGAGACAGCCAATGCGTTGCACAGCGGTTGGCTTCACACGGGCGATCTTGCCTATGTACACACCGACGGATTTATTGAAATCGTAGGGCGTACCAAGGACATGATCATTTCGGGCGGATTCAATATCTACGCCCGGGAGGTTGAGGCAGCTCTGG
>JANMMR010000246.1:0-5127 GCA_031373455.1 Rhodoferax sp. | reverse complement strand
CGACTGGGCATTGCCGCCCGAGTGCCGGGCGTCAGCCGCAACCGGCTCGACAAAATGGGCTGGCACGCCTCGGACACCGCGCATATCCGCTTTGACAACGTTTGCGTTCCCGCACGCCTGCTGGTCGGTCAGGAGGGCGCGGGCTTCAAAATGATCATGGGCAATTTCAATGGCGAGCGGCTTGGCATGTCGGTGCTCGCCCTGGGCTTTGCCCAGGCCTGTTTTGACGAAGCGCTGGATTGGGCGCGGCAGCGTAAAACCTTCGGGCAGGTTTTGATAGAAAGCCAGGTCATTCGCCACAAGCTGGTCGACATGCAGATGCGCATTGCGTCCAGCCAGGCCTGGTGCGATGCGCTCACGGCGCGCGCCGACGCGGGCGAGGAACATGCCGACAAGCTCACGGCCGCCCGCTGGGTGGCCGAAGTCTGCATGCTGAAAAACCACGCCACCCAGACCATGCAGTTCTGTGCCGACCAGGCGGTGCAGATCCTGGGTGGTATGGGCTTCATGCGCGGCACCAAGTCAGAGCGGATTTACCGCGAAGTCAAGGTGATGATGATTGGCGGCGGTGCCGAAGAAATCATGAAAGAACTGGCGTCGCGCCAACTGGGCTTCTGAACCATGAAACAACCCCATATCGGCGTCAACGGAAAATTCACCCGGGAATTCATTGCCGTGTTGACCCGCCATTACGAGGAAGACACCTCGTTCAACAAACACATGGGGCTCAGGCTGCACGCTTTTGAACCCGACAAGGTGACCGGGCGGCTGCCCATGCGCCAGGAGCTGGTCGGCCACCGTGCCTCGCACCGCCTGCACGGCGGCGCGATCAGTGCAACGATGGATGTCACCGGTGGTTTTGCCATCATGGCCGCCATGACGGCGCGCCACCCTGACGAGTCGCTGGAGCACCTGATGGCGCGTTTCGGAAAAATATCAACGATTGACTTGCACGTCGACTACCTGAGTGTGGGCATCGGCGAGCATTTTTTCGTCACGTCCACGGTATTGCGCCTGGGCTCCCGCGTGGCGACCACCCGCATGGAGTTCGTGGGAGCCGACGGGAAACTTCACGCTACCGGCTCCGCTGCCTATATCGTCTCCTGAATCACCCGGAGACCTTTGCGGCAATTCCGCATACCCAAATCACCATAAAAAAAGGCCACCTGCGGTGGCCTTTTTATCGAAGAGAGGCTGTGCGCGGTTGATTACTTGATGTACTCGGAAATCACTTTCCACTTGCCGTCCTGGATCTGCGACAGGCGCGAAGCCTCGCTGCCCAGGCGTTTGGTGGCGGTGAACGAGGAGGGTGCACTGCCAAACATGTCGGGTGGAATGCTCATGGAGTCCATTGCCTTGATGAAGCTGTCGGTGGTCAAAGTTTTGCCAGCCTTGTTCAAACCTTTGGCGAAGGTATCAACGATCAGGTAGCCGTAGACCGAGAAAACGGTGGGGTCTTCATTGAACTTGGTCTTGTACTTGCTGGCCCAGAACTGCACGTTTTTGGACGCGTCATCCAGGTAGGGGTGTTGCACCGTCATGGTGGCGTAGAGGCCGTTCATCGCTGGTCCACCAAGTTTGTGGATCAGGTCGGTGTAGCCCGCACTCGAGGCCAGGAAGGTCGGGTTGTAGCCAAGCTTGCGCGCCGTGCCGATAGTGCCGATGGTCTCGCGGATGATGGTGCCCATCACAATCAAATCACAGCCGGAGGATTGCATTTTGGCGACCTGCGACGAAAAATCCGTTGCGCCACGCTTGTAGGAGGTCTTTTCAGCCAGATCCATGTTGATGGTCTTCAGGCCGGCCTCGGCGCCGCGCTGCACTTCAAGGCCGAAGTCATCGTCCTGGTAAATGGAGCAGATCTTCTTGGCGTTCTTTTCCTTCGCCAATTTGGGTACGGCAAGGCGCATCTGGTCAAAATAGGTGGCAGCAAAGGAATACTTCAACCGGTGCAGCGGCTCGTACATCTCGCGGGCGGCCGTGATCGGGAAGAAGTTGATCACGTTCTTCTCGAACTGCACCGGCATGGCAGCCAGGTTGTTGGCCGTGCCAATGTGGCCCAGCATGGCAAAAATCTTGTCCTGGTTCACCAGCTTCTGGGCGGCCAAAACGGCTTTCTTCGGGTCGTAGGCTGAGTCTTCAACAATCAGCTTGAGTTTGCGGCCATGGATGCCACCTTGCTCATTGATTTCGTCAACCGCCAGCAACATGCCCAGGCGCGACTGTTTGCCGAACCCGGCGATGGGGCCGGAGAGGTCCTGGATCGATCCCAGCGTGATTTCAGTGGCGCTCACCCCTTGCAGGGGCACGGCTTTTTGCGCCTGCGCCAGGGGCGCTGCCGCAGCCAGTGCAAGCGCCGCCAGAGGGGTCAATAATTGATTCAATTTCATCGATTTCTCCTGATTAAAAAAATTGCCAAGCAAAGGAACCATCATGGTTTAGGTGGCTTGTCCTGCGTCATTTTCCGCCCGGCAAAGCGCCAACGTCCATCCTGTTTTACCAGTACATCTTCGTACACGCCCGTAAACGCGATCTGCGCGCCGTTCGCCCTTGTGCTCCACAACTGAAGGTACGAGCGAGAGGTCGCCCGGTCGCCTAACACCGTCGAGGCAATGTTGGTCGTGAAGTGTCTGCCGCCGGGCATCTTGCTGGCGTAATTTTTCTCGTAACCGTCGGCGAACGCCTTGATGGCGGCCTTGCCAACGAGGTATTTGCCGATGCCATCAAACACGGCGTCTTCGGTCCAGCAGTCGAGCCAGGTGTCCATCTGAAGCGCGTCAATCGTATGGTTGTACCGGGCAATGATCTCTTCAATGGCCAGCTTGTCAGCGACCTGGTCGGCAAGGGTTGAGTCGGTCATAGGTACGGGGCGGATTTCAACGCGACATGTAGGCGTCGAGTGTGCGGTGGAAGTGCCGAATTCGGCTTTCCTGGTACATCGACAGGGTTACACCCGGTTTTTTTGCCGCCCTCACACCCCGCTGGATGCGTTTGAGGTTGTCGGTGTCCTGGTCCGCCACGTCGGCAGCAGAACCGATGCCGGGCACTTTGCTCCAGGAGTCTTCCAGGCCAATGTGCGTCACCTTGGCCGGAGTCGGGTGGCTTCCGTCGGGCGCCTTGGAGAACAGCAGCATGATCTCCATGACTGACTGTTCGGGGTTGTCGCCATGGGGCCTGAAGCGGTACACCAGGGGCGTGGCCTGCCCCGCCCAGGGTGAGAGATTGGGGAACAAAAGGTATTGGATCAGGTCGAGCGATTCGCAGTCTGACAGGGCCGACAGGTCTTGCCCGGTAGACTCGCCTAGACGCTTGCGAACATGCTCGCCCATTTTGGCGCGGGCGCTTTCGCCGGCTGCCAGTTTGATCGGCTTGGCGCCGTAAAACGGCATGTCGCGTTGCATGGCCTTGACGATGTCCGCCTGTGACAAGTCAGTCAAACCGGGGCTGGGAACGCCTTCCAGCATGATGAAGCGGCTGACATGGCGGCCATCTTCAAACACGTCGTACTGGGTGTTGGTGTCGCCGGTGTACGCCACGGTCTGCGGGTGGGTGGACGCCACGTGAAAACCTTCCATAAAGGCTTCTTGGGCGAGTTTCCAGTTGCACGGCATGACCTTGGCGCCATGCACGGCCTTGTAACGGTTTTCAAGGTGAAAAGCCTTGAAGTGCTCGGGCAATATTTCCAGGTAACTAGCCAACGGCTCACACAGCGCGTCGAGATTGATAAAGACGAAACCGCCCCATATTCCCACCTGGGCTTCCGGCAGACAAAAATTCTTGCGGTCAATATGCGGGAAATCCCAGGCGCTGGGTATGCCTGCCAAGCTGCCGTCCAGCGCCCATGTGAACCCGTGTACGGGGCACTTGAAATGTTTGACATTGCCATCTTCACAGCGCAGCTGCGTCCCGCGGTGCAGACAGGAGTTGACGTAGGCCCGAATTCCCGCGGAGCCTTCGGCCTGGTTGGTGCGCACGACGATCAGGGAGTCGTGCACGATCTCATACACGACATGGTCGCCAACGTTTGGAATTTCTTCCAAGCGGCAGGCCATTTGCCAGGTCTTGCGCCAGACCTTTTCAACTTCGCGGTCGTGCCACTCCCTGGAGAAGTAACGGTCGATGCCAATGTCCGCAGTGCCCAGCCGGGTGGCCGGCGATTCCATTCGCAACACCGCAGGAGCCGGGTTGCGATCTGTCGCGAGCACTTCCTGGACGCTCGGTCGCGGGCGAAACTGGATGGTGGATTCGTTCATGCGGGCAGCCAGATTGACAGGTAAGTGCTTATTGCGGCTTTGTGTAATCAGAAATTACGCGCCAGCGGCCGTCCTGTATCTGGGAGACGCGCGACGCGTCGGTGCCGAGGTGCCGCGTTGCCGTGAAGCTCATATCGGCCGAGCCGAAGATGTCTGGCGGAACGGTCAAGCTGTCCATTGCCTTGATGAACGAGTCGGTGGTCAGGTTGGGTCCGACCTTTTGCGCGGCTCGGATGAAAATGTCGATGATCTGGTAGCCGTAAATGGATACCGTTCCGGGGTCTTCATTGAATTTGGTTTTGTATTTGTTGGCCCAGAACCGAATCGGTTGTGAGGCTTCATCCAGGTAGGGATGTTGGACGGTCATCGTGGAATAAACGCCGTCCATCGCTTTGCCACCCAGCTTGGGGATGAGGTCGGTATAGGCGGCATTGGCGCTCAGGAAGGTCGGGTTGAAGCCGGTCTTTCGTGATTCTCCAATGGTTCCAATCGTCTCGCGGATGATGGTGCCCAACACGACAATCTCACAATTGGAAGCTTTCATCTTGGCAACCTGCGAGGAAAAATCCGTGGCGCCACGCTTGAAGGAAGTTTTCTCCACGAGTTCCATGCCGACTGTTTTCAGACCCGCTTCGGCGCCGCGAAAGACCTCCAGGCCAAAGTCGTCGTCTTGGTAGATGGCGCAGATACGTTTGGCGCTTTTCTCTCTCACGAGTTTCGGCAAGGCGGTGCGGATCTGGTCGAAATAGGTGACAGCAAAAGAGTATTTGAGCCGGTGGAAAGGCTCATACATGTCGCGTGCGGCCGTGATTGGTAAAAAGTTGATCACGTTTTTTTCAAACTGGATCGGCATGGCGGCATTGTTGTGGGCCGT
>JANMMR010000235.1:0-9471 GCA_031373455.1 Rhodoferax sp. | reverse complement strand
CCCGCCGCAGAAAGACACCACGCGCGAGCAGATCAAGGGTAAATATTTGCTGGTGAAACAACACGACCGCGTGGGCCGCATGGCCGACACGCTCGAATACAGCGAAGTCGCCTTTCCGCTGGACCGTTTTGAAGACGAGCTGATTGAAGAGATCAAGACGTTCGCCCCGAGCCAGCTCGAGATCAGTGACCGCGACGCCGACGGCCGGGTCGAAGTGATCATCAAACATGTGTACATCGAGCGGCGCATGATCCCGCTCAACATCTACCTGCAGGAGGCCTTTGACGCCGGCGGCACTGGCCCCGACGCGAAGGTGGACGCGGCCAGCCCGGCGGCGCGCGCGCACGAGCAGATCGAACGCGGCGTCGTCGAATACGGCAATGCGATCAAGGACCTGGTGGCCGCAAACATCTTTCCGGGCGACATGTTGTGGAAGAATTTCGGCATCACACGCCACGGCAAGGTGGTGTTTTACGACTACGACGAGATCGAATACATCACGGACTGCAATTTCCGTGCAGTCCCGGCTCCGCGCAATGAAGAGGACGAAATGAGCGGTGAGGTCTGGTACACGGTCGGCCCCAAAGACGTGTTTCCTGAAACCTTCGGGCCGTTCCTGCTGGGCAACCCGGCGGTGCGCAGCGTCTTCATGAAGCACCACGCAGACCTGCTCGAGGCGGCTTTTTGGCAGGGGCACAAGGAGCGCATTCTTCAAGGGCACGTGTTTGATGTGTTTCCCTACGAGCGGGAGAAGCGCTTCGTGAACCGCCACGCCGCATCGGTGCCCGATGCAGCCGGCGCCGAACTGCTGGAGACCTGGGATGCGTGACGCCTGGGAGTTGGCCAGTTTTGTGGTGACGGCGCTGGGGCTGCCCTTCGCCATCGCGTTTTTCATGTGGGAAGAGCGCAAGGAGCGCGACAACGAAGAGGAGGCGGCGTACCAATTGCTCTCGGACGCCTACAACGATTTTCTCAAGGTGGTGCTGGCCAACCCCGATCTGCACCTGCGCACCAACGAGCCCCTGCCGGACCCGACGACCGAGCAGCGCGAGCGCATGCTGGTGGTGTTTGACATGCTGATTTCGCTGTTTGAGCGGGCTTATCTCGTGGCCTGGAAGCCGCGCATGAGCGAGTCGGAAGCGCGCCGCTGGAACAGCTGGGACGACTACATGCACGAATGGTGCCGCCGCGAAGATTTCCACAATGCCTTGCCGCTCCTGCTGCGCGGCGAGGACCCGGCCTTCCAGGCCTACATCCGCCGCGTTGCCGATGACGGTAGCGGCAACCTCATCCATTCAACTTAAGGAGCACTGCCATGCCTGTTTCCAATTCAGATCCCATCGTCATCGTCGGTTCCGCCCGCACACCCATGGGTGCGTTTCAGGGTGATTTTTCATCACTCTCGGCGCACGATCTGGGCGGCGTGGCCATCAAGGCGGCCGTGCAACGCGCGGGTATTGACCCGGCGCTGGTCAACGAGGTCTTGTTTGGCAACTGCCTGATGGCCGGCCAGGGCCAGGCGCCGGCGCGCCAGGCCGCGCTCAAGGGCGGGCTGCCCATGAGCGCGGGCGCGGTTACCTTGTCCAAGATGTGCGGCTCCGGCATGAAAGCGGCCATGTTCGCGCACGACATGCTGGCGGTGGGCACCCATGAGGTGATGGTGGCCGGCGGCATGGAGAGCATGACCAACGCGCCGCACCTGTTGCTCAAAGGCCGCAGCGGCATCCGCATCGGGCATGACCGCATCTTTGACCACATGATGCTCGACGGCCTGGAAGACGCCTACGAGCCGGGCCGCGCCATGGGCACGTTTGGCGAAGACTGCGCGGCCAAATACGCTTTTACACGCGAGGCGCAGGACCATTTCGCCATCACCAGCGTGCAGCGGGCGCAGGCGGCCACCCAATCGGGCGCGTTCGCCGCCGAGATGGCGCCCGTCACCGTGAAGGGCCGTGCCGGCGACACGGTGATTGCCATTGACGAAGGCCCGGGCAAGGTCAAGCTCGACAAGATTCCGCAGCTCAAACCGGCGTTCAAAAAAGACGGCACCATCACCGCCGCCAGCAGCTCCAGCATCAACGACGGCGCCTCGGCCCTGGTGATGATGCGGGCTTCCACCGCTGCGAAGCTGGGCTGCAAACCGATCGCCAAAATTGTCGCCCACGCCATGCACGCGCAGGAACCCAACTGGTTCACCACAGCCCCGGTGGGAGCCGTGCAAAAGGTGTTGGCCAAATCGGGCTGGGGCGTGAAAGACGTGCAACTGTGGGAAGTGAACGAAGCCTTCGCCGTGGTGCCGATGGCGCTGATGGAAGAGCTCAAGGTGGGCCACGACATCGTCAACGTGAATGGCGGCGCCTGTGCGCTGGGCCACCCGATCGGCTCCAGCGGCTCGCGCATCATGGTGACGCTGATGCACGCCATGCAGGCGCGCGGCTTGAAAAAAGGCATCGCCACGCTGTGCATTGGTGGGGGCGAGGGCACGGCTGTGGCGCTTGAGATGGTTGGATGAGCGAGGAGTAAAAATTTGTTTATTAACTATTTTACATAAATAAATGTATAATTAATAATCAATTAATACTCCTAAAATTATAGCAATAAATTGAATAAATACGTGACTTAATACGATTCAATTTTAATAGAAATTTTGAAAAATTATTTATTTTCCACTCATGACGTTTACTGAGGCAACCCATGCTCCTCTCGGCTGAACACGAAATGGTTCGCGACGCCGTTCGCGCGTTCGCGCAGGCGGAGCTGTGGCCCAACGCGGCGCGCTGGAGCCGCGAGCGCCACTTTCCACGCCAAGCCCTGCAAGGCCTGGCCGAATTGGGCGCCTACGGCATCTGTGTGCCCGAGGCCCTGGGCGGTGCGAATCTGGACTACCTCACGCTGGCGCTGGTGCTCGAAGAAATCGCTGCAGGTGATGGCGGCACCAGCACTATCATCAGCGTCACAAACTGCCCGGTCAATGCGATCTTGCTGAATTTCGGTAACCCGGAGCAGAAGAAGCAGTGGCTCACGCCCCTGGCGCAAGGGAAGATGCTTGGCGCGTTTTGCCTCACCGAGCCGCATGTTGGCTCGGACGCATCGGCGCTGAAAACCACCGCCGTGAAACAGGGCGACGTGTATGTGATCAACGGCGTCAAGCAGTTCATCACCAGCGGCAAAAACGGCGACGTGGCCATCGTGATCGCCGTGACCAACAAAGCGGCGGGAAAAAAGGGGATGAGCGCCTTCATCGTGCCAACCGGCGCGCCCGGCTACACCGTGGCCAGCCTCGAAGACAAAATGGGCCAGCACAGCAGCGACACCGCGCAAATCAGTTTTGACAACTGCCGCGTGCCGGTGGAAAACCTGATCGGCCACGAGGGCGAGGGCTACAAGATTGCGCTTTCGGGCCTTGAGGGCGGGCGCATCGGCATCGCCGCGCAGAGTGTCGGCATGGCCCGAAGCGCACTCGAATGCGCCATTGCCTACGCCAAGGAGCGCACGAGTTTTGGCCAAAGCATTTTCAGCCACCAGGCGGTGGGTTTCCGCCTCGCCGACTGCGCCACCCGGCTCGAAGCCGCGCGGCAACTCATCTGGCATGCCGCATGCCTGCGCGATGCAGGGCGCCCGTGCCTCAAGGAAGCGGCGATGGCCAAACTCTTCGCCAGTGAAACCGCGGAAGCAGTGTGCAGCGCTGCCCTGCAGACGCTCGGCGGTTACGGTTACGTGAGTGATTTCCCAGTGGAGCGCATCTGCCGCGATGTGCGGGTGTGCCAGATTTACGAAGGCACCTCGGACATTCAGAAAATGATCATCCAGCGCCACCTTTAAACGCTTTCAACCAAGGATTCAAGATGCCGATCACCAAAGGTTTCCGCCAACTCGTCGACGAGGCCATGGCCGAGGTCAAAACCTATACGGTCGCGCAGGTGCAGGAGCGCCTTGGCCAGCCCAACGTGCAGATTGTCGACATCCGCGACGTGCGCGAGCTCAACGACGGCACCATTGCCAGCGCCTACCACGCGCCGCGCTGCATGCTGGAGTTTTGGGTGGACCCCGAGTCACCGTATTTCAAGAAAATATTTGCCGATGAAAACCGGGAGTTCATTCTGTTTTGCGGCGCCGGCTGGCGCAGTGCGCTGGCGGCCAAAACCCTGCAGGACCTGGGCATGACCAACGTGGCGCACATTGAAGGTGGTTATGGCGACTGGGTCAAGGCGGGGGCGCCCACCGAGACGCTGGCGCAGTTCAAGGCGCGTAAATCACCATAAATCGGGCCCGGCCATGAAATTCCAGGCGGTGTTATTTGACTGCGATGGTGTGCTGGTCGACAGCGAGCCCATCACCAATGGTGTGTTGCGCGAAATGCTCCAGGAACGCGGCTGGGCGATGACGCAGGAGGAGTGCATGCGTGCCTTCGTGGGCAAGTCACTCAAAGATGAAGTCGGGACCATCGCGCGGCGCACCGGCGCTGCGGTCACGCCGGCCTGGTTGTCCGAGTTTGCCGAGCGGCGCAATGCCGCGCTGGCCAGCCGCGTGCTCGCGGTGCCGAACGTGGTGGACGCGGTGCGCCAGTTGCATGCCCGCTATGGCGGAAAAATTGCCTGTGCATCCGGCGCCGACCGCGGCAAGGTGGAGTTGCAATTGCGCCGTGTGGGCCTTTTCGACTGTTTCGAAGGGCGCATCTTCAGTGGCTACGAGATGCCGCGCTCCAAGCCGCACCCCGACGTCTACCTCGCCGCTGCTGCAGCGCTGCAGGTTGAGGCCGCCTTCTGCGCCGTAGTTGAAGATACGGTGCCGGGCGTGACGGCCGGCGTTGCGGCAAAGTCCACCGTTTTTGCCTACTCGCCCATTGGCACCACCCATGTGAGCGCCGCACAATTGCGCGAAGCCGGGGCGCACCAGCACTTCACCGATATGGCCCATCTGCCCGCGCTGTTGATCGCCTGACGGCCCGAGCGCCTTCTTTGAGCCAACCCGACTCGACCCGAACCGACCTGAAACGAAAGCACAGCCATGGCCATTCTGGAATCCAAACTCACCGCCCGTTCGGCCGAATTCCAGGCCAATGCGGCGGCCATGCGCGTCGTTGTCGATGACCTGAAGCTCAAGATCGCGCAGACCGCGCTGGGTGGTGGCGACGCGGCGCGGGCCAAACACACTGCGCGCGGCAAGTTGCTGCCCCGCGACCGGGTGCAGATGCTGCTGGATCCCGGCACGCCATTCCTCGAGCTGTCACCGCTGGCGGCGATGAACATGTACCCCGACCGCGATGGCAGCGACAGCGCCCCTTGCGCAGGCGTCATCACCGGCATTGGCCGCGTGAGCGGGGTTGATTGCATCATCGTCTGCAACGACGCCACGGTAAAGGGCGGCACCTATTACCCGATGACGGTGAAGAAACACCTCAGAGCCCAGGAGATCGCCCAGGAAAACCGCTTGCCCTGACTTTACCTGGTGGATTCGGGCGGCGCCAACTTGCCGAACCAGGACGACGTGTTCCCGGATCGCCACAACTTCGGCCGCATCTTTTACAACCAGGCCAATTTGAGCGCGCAAGAAATCGGCCAGATTGCCGTGGTCATGGGCTCCTGCACGGCTGGTGGCGCCTACGTGCCGGCGATGAGTGACGAGACCATCATCGTCAAGAACCAGGGCACGATTTTCCTTGGCGGCCCGCCGCTGGTGAAAGCTGCCACGGGCGAGATTGTTTCGGCCGAAGACCTGGGCGGTGGCGACGTGCACACGCGGCTCTCCGGTGTGGCCGACCACCTGGCGCAAAACGACCCCCATGCCCTGGCGCTGGCGCGCGCTGCGGTCAAGAACCTCAACCGCAGCAAGACGCCCGACTTCGCCAAACAGGCCTCGGTGGCGCCCCGGTATGCGGCGCAGGAGTTGTACGGCGTGATTCCCGCCGACACCCGCAAGCCCTATGACGTGCGGGAAATCATCGCCCGCATCGTCGATGGTTCGGAGTTTGACGAATTCAAGGCCCGCTTTGGCAGCACGCTCGTCTGTGGCTTTGCGCGCATCGAAGGCATGCCGGTCGGCATCCTGGGCAACAACGGCATCTTGTTCAGCGAATCGGCGCAAAAAGGGGCGCACTTCATCGAGTTGTGTTGCCAGCGCAAGGTGCCACTGGTGTTTTTGCAGAATATCACCGGCTTCATGGTGGGCCGCAAGTACGAAAACGAGGGCATTGCCCGTCACGGCGCCAAGCTGGTCACGGCGGTGGCGACGGCACAGGTGCCCAAATTCACCATCATCATCGGCGGCAGTTACGGCGCCGGCAACTACGGCATGTGCGGCCGGGCCTATTCCCCGCGTTTCCTGTGGATGTGGCCCAATGCGCGCATCTGCGTCATGGGCGGCGAGCAGGCGGCGGGTGTGCTGGCCACGGTGCGCCGCGATGGGATTGAAGCCAAAGGCGGCACCTGGAGCGCCGAGGAAGAAGCCAAATTCAAACAGCCGATACTGGACCAGTTTGCGCACCAGTCCCACCCCTATTACGCCAGCGCGCGTTTGTGGGACGACGGCGTGATTGACCCGGCCGACACCCGGCGGGTCTTGGGCCTGGGCTTGTCGGCTTCGCTCAACGCGCCGATTCCCGAGGCGAAATTTGGCGTCTTCCGGATGTGATCGGCCAAGCCCGCCCATGACCAACAACATTTACACCACGCCCGAGCACGAGCTCCTGCGAGAACAAATTACGCGTTTCATCGCGCGCGAGGTGGAGCCGTTCGCAGCCGCCTGGGAAGAGGCCGGTTTCACGCCGCGCGAGGTGCTGCGCAAAATGGGGCAGGCCGGCTTTTTCGGGCTGATGTACGAGGGGCAGTATGGCGGCGCCGAAGGTGATGCCCTGACCAACCTGGTCTATGCCGAGGCGCTCTCGCAATCCACCTACGGCGGCTTCATCATCACCGCGCTGGTTCACACAGACATGGCCAGCCCCCACCTGCACCACGCAGGCTCTGCGGCGCAAAAGGCCCGCTATTTGCCCGGCGTGATTGCGGGTGAGACGGTCACAGCCGTCGGCATCACCGAGCCGGGAGCCGGGTCCGATGTGGCGGGCATGCGCACTACCGCCAAACGCGATGGCAACGAGTGGGTGCTCAACGGCAGCAAACTTTTCATCACCAATGGCGTGTACGGTGATCTGTATTTCATCGCGGCAAAAACCGGCACGGCGCGGCATGACATGTCGATGTTCATCGTCGACAAGGGTACGCCGGGGTTCACGGTTGGGCGCTCGCTGCACAAGACCGGCTGGTTGTCGTCAGACACGGCCGAGCTGGTGTTTGACAACTGCCGCATCCCGCTTGAAAACCTGTTGGGTGAAGAGGGTAAGGGCTTTTATTCGGTGATGAAAAACTTCCAGACCGAACGCATTGCCCTGGCTGCGATGGCGGTTGGGCATTGCACCCAAGCCATCAAATTGACCCTCGAGTTTGTGCGCCAGCGCCAGGCCTTTGGCGCACCGTTGTGGGAAAAACAGACCATCCGCCAACGCATCGCCATGTGTGATGCCAAAACCCGGGCAGCGCGGCAGTTCATGTACCACTGTGCCTGGGCTGTCACGCAGGGGCATGACATCGTGCAGGAGGTTTCCATGCTCAAGGCGCTGACGGGCGAACTGGTCAACGACGTGCTGCAAACCTGCCAGCAGTTTCACGGTGGCATGGGTTACATGCGGGGCAGTGCCATTGAGCGCCTGTGGCGCGACGCGCGCGTGCTGGCGATTGGCGGCGGCGCCACCGAGGTGATGCTCGAAGAAGTCGCCAAGCGGTATTGATCCTGCGAACCACACTCAGTTGCACAACATGGACACCCTTTTGCAAATCTGGCAATCCCTGGCGGGCATGGCGAACCGAAGCACGCAGACCATGGACATGGCGCAGCTGCTGGCGCTGGCGGCGGCGCTCGGTTGGGCCAGCGGCATCCGCCTGTACGCCGTCGTGTTCATCACCGGCATGGCGGGCTGGATGGGCTGGTTGCCGCTGCCGGCGGGCCTGTCGGTGTTGCAGCACCCGGCGGTGTTGGCGGGCAGCGGGTTCATGTTGTTTGTGGAGTTTTTCGCCGACAAAATTCCGGGCCTGGACAGTTTGTGGGACCTGGTGCACTCTGTGATACGCATCCCGGCGGGCGCCGCTTTGGCAGCCGGGGTGTTTGGCGCCGACAGCGCCACGATGGGCATGGCAGCCGGTTTGCTCGGCGGCACACTGGCCGCCACTTCGTACGCCACCAAGGCCACCACCCGGGCGGCGCTCAATACCTCACCCGAGCCTTTTTCCAACATCGCCGTGAGTTTGCTGGAAGACGGACTCGTGATGGGCATGATGTGGCTCGCCACGAATTACCCGGTGGCATTTGGCGTCGCTCTGTTCATCGTGGTGGTGCTAAGCATCTGGCTGCTGATCGTGCTTCTCAAGTTTCTCAAATCGTTGATCCGGCGAGTCAAGGGCTGGATGGGCGGTGAGGGTGTTTCCCAGCCAGGATAGAAATACAATATGTTCACGAAAATACTGATTGCAAACCGTGGTGAGATCGCCTGCCGCGTTGCAGCGACGGCAAAACGCCTCGCGGTAAAAACCGTTGCCGTCTATTCAGACGTTGATGCGCTGGCAAAACACGTGAGTGTGTGTGACGAAGCCGTGCACATTGGCGGCAACGCGCCCAAAGACAGTTACCTGCGCTGGGAGCGCATTCTTGAAGCCGCCCTTGCCACTGGCGCACAGGCGGTGCATCCGGGCTATGGTTTCCTGAGCGAAAACGAAGAGTTCGCGAAGGCCTGTGCGAGCGCGGGACTGGTTTTCATAGGCCCGCCACCCTCGGCCATTCAGGCGATGGGGCTCAAGGCCGAGTCGAAACAGTTGATGGGCAAGGCCGGCGTGCCATTGGTGCCGGGTTACCACGGCGCAGACCAGGACCCGCTTTTGCTCCAGCGCGAAGCCGACAAGATTGGCTACCCAGTGTTGATCAAAGCCAGTGCCGGCGGTGGCGGCAAAGGCATGCGCGCTGTGGACCGGGCCGAAGACTTTGCCGCGGCGCTGGCCTCCTGCAAGCGGGAGGCAAAAAACAGCTTCGGCGACGACGCGGTGCTGATTGAAAAATATGTGCAGCGGCCACGCCACATCGAGATCCAGGTGTTTGGCGATAGCCACGGCAACTGCGTTTATCTGTTTGAGCGCGATTGCTCGGTGCAGCGGCGCCATCAAAAAGTGCTGGAGGAAGCGCCCGCGCCAGGTATGACACAAGCCCTGCGGGAGCAAATGGGGGCCGCAGCGGTCGCCGCAGCACGGGCGGTGAATTACGTGGGCGCTGGCACGGTGGAATTCATTGTTGAAACAATAACCAACGCCGCCGCGCCGGGCCGCCCCAAGCAAGGCACGGCCCCCTCGGGGGGCAGCGCAGCACACGAAGTGGCAAGCGTGGGGGCTTTCTACTTTATGGAAATGAACACCCGTTTGCAGGTGGAACACC
>JANMMR010000229.1:0-4756 GCA_031373455.1 Rhodoferax sp. | reverse complement strand
AGGCACCGTTTTCTTGGCCTCCGTACGATGCGGCCCGCGACACCTATGCCTGTTTTGCCGACACACAAACTGTGGAGCGCCAATGGCGCCAGGCCCAGCTGGATTTTCTCGACCGGTTTTATGACAAGGCCGATTGAAGCGGTGAAAGGCTTGCCGTCCAGCGCGCCACCCAAACTCTGGCGGGTTTACCTCAGTTTCCTCGTGCCGATGATCTTCGCCAATTTTCTGCAGGCGGCCTCGGGCACGATCAACAACATTTACCTCGGGCAGATGCTCGGCGTGAGCGCGTTGGCGGCGGTGTCGTCGTTTTTTCCACTGCTGTTCGCCCTGATGGCGTTCATGATCGGCCTGGGCTCTGGCGCTGCGGTGCTGATTGGCCAGGCCTGGGGCGCCAAGGAGCCCGCGCGCGTCAAGGCGATTGCCGGCACCACGCTGGCGGTGGGCCTGTGTTTTGGCGCGCTGGTGGCGCTGTTTGGCGGCGCCTTCACGGGCCCGCTGCTGGTGGCGATGGGCACGCCGGCCGACATCTTGCCCAGCTCCATCGCCTACGCGCGGGTGATGCTGATCGCGGCACCTGCCATCTTTGTCTACCTGCTGTCGACCTCCATGTTGCGCGGCATTGGCGACACCAAGACGCCGCTCAAGACACTGTTGATCGCCACCGGCGTCGGGCTGCTGCTCACGCCCCTGCTCATCAAGGGCTGGATCGGGCTGGCGCCGCTGGGTGTGGCCAGCGGCGCCTATGCCGCCTGCGTGTCGTTCTGCGTGGCGATGGCCTGGACCGCCTGGCACCTGCGGCGCACACACAGCGCCCTCGCGCCCGACGCGGCGCTCCTGGGCCATCTGCGCATTGACGGCGCGATCCTGAAATTGGTGCTGAAAATCGGCCTGCCGTCCGCGCTGACCATCATCACCATGTCGGTGTCTGAGCTCGCCGTGTTGTTCCTCGTCAATGGTTATGGCTCGCAGGCCACGGCGGCGTATGGCGCGGTGAACCAGATCGTCTCGTACGTGCAGTTTCCGGCGATCTCGATAGCCATCACCGCTTCCATCCTCGGCGCCCAGGCGATTGGCGCAGGGCGGCAACACATGCTGGGCAAGATCGCACAGACCGGCATCGCCATGAACCTGCTGCTCACCGGCGCACTGGCGCTTCTGGGGTATGTGTTTTCGCGCAGCATCATTGGCCTCTTCATCACCGACCCGGCCGTGGTGGAACTGGCGCAAACACTGCTGCACATCATGTTGTGGAGCCTCATTGTGTTTGGCATGTCGATGGTGCTTTCGGGCCTGATGCGCGCCAGCGGCAGCGTGGTGTGGCCGACCGTCATCACGGTTTTTTGCATTGCGCTGGTGCAGATTCCCACGGCCTGGGCCTTGAGCAGCCGTTTCGGCATCAACGGTGTGTGGGCCGCTTACCCGATCGCCTTTCTGGCGATGCTCACGCTGCAGACCAGCTACTACCGCCTGGTGTGGAAGAAGAAAACCATCAAACGGCTGTGACCAGTGCCTCGCCGGGCTTGCTGGCCAGTTGATTGATGAATATTAAATGCTACATTATAAATAGCAAACTATTAAATATATTCGTGACTTTATAGCCGATTTTCTTCAAAATCCGGAATCGAACCTCAAAACGACCTTGATAAACCCCAAATTGGGTACAATTGGTGTTGAACCCGGTGCTGGCCGTCACGCCCGCAAGGTCAGCGCTGCATTAGACTGCTTCGACGATGACACAGATCAAGATCCCCAACGGCCTCACCATTGAATACGACACCTTCGGCTCGCCCGCCGACCCGGCCCTGCTGCTGGTGATGGGTTACGGTGCGCAGTTGATCAACTGGCGGCCCGGCTTTTGCCAGCGGCTCGCGCAAGGCGACGAACAGGGCGGGCTGTATGTGATCCGCTACGACAACCGGGACGTCGGGCTGTCCAGCAAGTTTGACGGCCAGGCGGTGGATCTGAACGCCATCAACGCCAGCATGGACGCGGGCGACCTGGCCGGCGCGCGGGCCCTGGCACCCTACTCCTTGAGCGACATGGCCAGCGACGGCCTGGGGCTGCTCACGGCACTAGGCATTGACAAGGCGCACGTCATGGGCTCGTCGCTGGGCGGCACCATCGCCCAGACGATAGCCATTGAACACCCCGGGCGCGTCTTGACGCTGGTCTCGATGATGTCGATGACGGGCGAGCCCGAATACGGACAGTCGCTGCCCGAAGCGCGCGCCGCCATGATGGCGCCCACGCCTGCCGACCGCGCGGGTTACATCGCGTCGGCCAAAAAGTCGCTGCTGTGGGGCTCCAAAAAATACGCCAACCTGGCCGCGCTGGAAGAAGTGGCGGCCGAAACCTGGGACCGCTGCTATTACCCCGAAGGCGGCGCGCGCCAGCTCGCCGCCGCGCGCACCAATGGCTCACGCGCCGAAGGCCTCAAGCGCCTCACGGTGCCGACGCTGGTGATCCACGGGCTGGACGACACCCTCATCACCCCCAGCGGCGGCGAACGCACCGCCGCGCTCGTGCCAGACGCCAAGCTGCTGATGCTCGAACACATGGGCCACGACCGGCCCGAGCCCTTGTGGCCCGTGTTGTGTGACGCGGTGGTGGCGCACACGCGCAGTTGATATCACTTCAACCAACTCACGATCGCTGAAAACGTCAGGAAAGACGCCGCCGTTGTCACCAGGATGATGCGGGCAATACGCCCACTGTCGGCTTCAAATTTTTCGGCCAGCATGGCCACGTTGCTGGCGCTGGGCAAAGCCGCCACCAGCACCATCACCATCAGGGCAAACTTGCCCAAGGGCGCTCCGAGGTAGATGGCCGCGCTGCCCACCAGCAGCACCAGGAGCGGGTGCACCAGCAGTTTGAGCACGGCCATCGGCAGGTAGTCACGCAGGTGCAGGGGTTCGGCGTGGCCGCGCGCAGTGAGGATCTGCGAGCGCGCAAGCACTGCACCGATGGTAAAGAGCGCAACGGGTGAAGCTGCGTCGGCCAGCATGCCTAGCGTTTGCGACACCGGCGCCGGCAGCTCGAGCTGCACGGCGGAGCTCAAAGCGCCCAGCAGTATGGCCCACGGCATCGGGTTCACAGCCATGCCTTTAAGCGCGTTTTTCAGGGCTTTCGACGCGCCGTGTTCGTCCGCGCTGTCCAGCGTCGAGAGCGCGATGCACAAAGAGCTGGTGATCAGCAAGTCGACCGTGATGGTGATGATCGCCGGCCCCGCCGCCGCCGTGCCCAAAAGCGCCACGATCAGCGGCACGCCCATGAAGCCGGTATTGGGAAACGCAGCCACCAGCGCGCCCAAAGACGCGTCTTTCCAGCCGATGCGCGCGTTGAAGCTGATGGCGATGGCGAAGCCGACCATCACCAATGCGCACAACAGGTAGGGCAAAAACACGCTGGCGTCGAGCAAATCGGCAATCGGCAGCCCGGCGCCAAAGCGGTACAACATGCACGGCAGCGCGAAATACAGCACAAAGCCGTTGAGCCCCGGAATCGCCTCCAGCGGCAGCCAGCCGCGCCTGCCGGCGACAAACCCGGCGAGCACCAGCGCGAAGAAGGGGAAGGTGACGAGGAGGATTTGCAGTCGGGGAGATTGTGGCTGAGCCATCGACAATGGTGGTTTGTGCCTTTTCAATGTCTTAACGTCAAATAAGCGCAAAACCGCATTTTCACCAATCCAATCAACATGTTGCAGACCACTACAGGCCCAGGCCTGAACACCGCCCAGCAGGAAGCGGTGAATTTCATGCACGGCCCGTGCCTGGTGCTCGCCGGGGCCGGTTCCGGCAAGACGCGCGTCATCACCCACAAGATTGGCCGGCTGATCCAGGCCGGACTTGAGCCCAAGCGCATTTACGCCATCACCTTCACCAACAAGGCCGCTGCCGAAATGCGCGAGCGGGCCAAATCGCTGATTGGCCGCGCGGCCAAGGACGTGGTGGTGTGCACCTTTCATGCGTTGGGCGTACGCATGTTGCGCGCGGATGGGCAGGCGCTGGGGCTGAAGGCGGTGTTTTCGATTCTCGACAGCGACGACGTGACCGGCATCCTCAAAGACGCAGGCGGCACCACCGACGCCAAGGTCGCCCGCGGTTGGCAGTGGACGATCTCCCTGTGGAAAAACAGGGGCCTGAACGCCGCCGCCGCCGAAGCGCAGGCCAAAGACAACGACGAACGCCAGATCGCCCGCATCATGGCGCGGTACGAAGAGCGGCTCACGGCCTACCAAAGCGTGGATTTTGACGACCTGATCAGCCTGCCCTTGAAACTCCTGCAACAGCACGCAGACGTCGCGCAAAAGTGGCAAAGCCAGGTCGGCCATTTGCTGGTGGACGAATACCAGGACACCAACGCCACGCAGTACGAGTTGCTGAAACTGCTGGTGGGCGGCAAACCGGTCAAAGAGGCGCGCTTCACGGCCGTGGGTGATGACGACCAAAGCATTTACGGCTGGCGCGGCGCGACACTCGACAACCTGAAGCGGCTGCCGCTGGATTTTCCGGCGCTCAAGGTCATCAAGCTCGAGCAGAACTACCGCTCCACCGGCGCGATTTTGCAGGCGGCCAACAACGTGATCGCGCCGAATCCGAAACTGTTCCCGAAGAATTTGTGGAGTGACTTAGGGAAGGGCGAGCCGGTGCGCGTGGTCGATGCCGACAACGAAGAGCACGAAGCCGAACGCGCGGTGGCACGCATTCAGGGCTTGATCGCCGGCACGCAGGTGTTGGCTGAATCGCGCAATGCCCGG
>JANMMR010000217.1:0-3610 GCA_031373455.1 Rhodoferax sp. | reverse complement strand
CTCTGGCAGCGAAGCAACTTTAGATCAATAATTAACATGGGTGTTAACATTTTCCAAAACAATCCGAATTCTCACGATTTTCAAGCTTTTTAAGCCTCTAAGTCACGTGAAATGGCTATAGTATGCTATACATATAGTAGCAATATAAAACAAGCGGACCAGACCCTGGATTCCCCTTCAGACGGCGCACCACAAGAAGCAGATGCAGCCAAAGCTTGACTTGTCCACGCCCGTCCCCAAGTTCAAGGACAATGCCCAAGCACCCACCATGAACATTCCCTTTTGGCAACTCGGCTGGCGCACCCTGGGGCGCGATTTTCGCTCGGGCGAACTCAAGCTTCTGATCCTGGCGGTCACGCTGGCCGTGGCGGCGCTCACGGCGGTGGGTTTCTTCGCTGACCGGCTCAAGGGCGGTTTGATGCGCGACGCGCGCCAGCTTCTCGGCGGCGACGCCGTCATCTCCAGTGACAAACCCACATCGACCGCGTTCCTGTCCAAAGCGCGTGAATTGGGGTTGACCGTGGCGGAAACGATGGCATTCCCGACCATGGCTCGGGCCAGCGAAGCTCAGGGCGGCTCCTCCAAACTGGTCGCCCTGAAAGTTGTCGAAAGCGGGTATCCCTTGCGCGGCAAACTCACCACGGCGCCGCAACCCGGCGGCGCCGAATCACGCACCAGCGCCGTGCCGCAACCCGGCGAAGCCTGGATCGAAGCGGCCTTGCTGGAGGGCCTGAACCTGGGCATGGGCGACACACTGCTGCTGGGCGACGCGCGGCTGCGCATCAGCACGGTGATCGTGATCGAGCCAGACCGTGGCGCCGGCTTCATGAATTTCTCGCCCCGTGTGATGATCAACCACGCCGACATTGCCGCCACCGGCTTGATCCAGCCCGCCAGCCGCATCACCTACCGCATGGCCGTAGCGGGCGAGGATGCGCAAGTGAAAAAATTTGTCGACTGGGCGCAGTTGCAGGTGAAGCTGCCCGAGGTGCGCGGGGTCCGGGTTGAGGCCCTGTCGGCCGGCCGCCCTGAAATGAGCCAGACCATGGACCGCGCCGAGAAATTCCTGAACCTGGTGGCCTTGCTGGCCGCCTTGCTCAGCGCCGTCGCCGTTGCCCTGGCCGCGCGCGGTTTCGCCGCCAGCCACCTGGACGATTGCGCCATGTTGCGCGTCTTGGGCCTGGGCCAGAAAACCATGGCGCTGGCCTACACCTTTGAATTCCTGTTGATTGGCCTTCTGGCCAGCACCCTCGGTGTTGCCTTGGGTTATGCCGTGCATTACGGCTTTGTGCTGCTGCTGGCCGGTCTGGTCGAGGCCAGCCTGCCAGCGCCCACGCTGTGGCCGGTGATGTTTGGCCTGGGCATGGGTTTGACGCTGCTTTTTGCCTTCGGCCTGCCGCCGGTTTTGCAGCTCGCCCAGGTGCCGCCGTTGCGCGTCATCCGCCGTGACGTGGGCAACCTCAAACCGGCGTCCCTGGGCGTGCTGGCCATTGGCGTGGCGGGTTGTGCCGCCTTGCTGCTGGCGGCCAGCAGCGACATCAAACTCGGTTTGATCGCCGTGGGCGGGTTTGCTGGCGCCGTAATCGTGTTTGCAGGTCTGGGCTTCGTTGCCGTGAAACTGCTGCGCCGCGTTGTCAACGAGGCCACGGCGCCGCGCTGGCTGGTGCTGGCAACCCGGCAGATTTCAGCCCGCCCCGCTTACGCCGTGGTGCAAATCAGCGCATTGGCGGTGGGCTTGCTGGCGCTGGTGCTGCTGGTTCTGTTGCGCACCGACCTCATCAACAGCTGGCGCCAGGCCACGCCGCCCGATTCGCCGAACCGTTTCGTCATCAATGTCATGCCGGATCAGGCCGACAGCTTCCTCAAGGCGCTCGACGAAGCCGGCGTGAAAAAATTTGACTGGTACCCGATGATCCGCGGCCGGCTGGTTGAGATCAACGGCAAAACCGTGGCGCCGGCCAGTTTGACCGACGACCGCGCGCGCCGCCTGCTGGACCGCGAGTTCAACCTGTCCACCAGCGTCAAGCGCCCGGCGCGCAATGAAGTTACCAGCGGCAAGTGGATCGAGAACGAGGCCGGCGCGGTGAGTGTGGAGGAGTATGTGGCCACCACCTTGGGCCTGAAGCTCGGCGACACGCTCAAGTTTGACATTGGCGGCATACAGGTGGAGTCCAGAATCACCTCGGTGCGCAAGGTCGATTGGGGCTCGATGCGGGCGAATTTCTACATGATTTACCCGGTGGCCAGTTTGCCCAACGTGCCCACCACCTACATGAGCGCGTTCAAGGCGCCCGACGTGAAGGGGTTTGACAACAGCCTGGTGCGCCAATTTCCCAACATCACCAATGTCGACATGTCGCAAGCGCTGGCACAGGTACAACGCGTGCTCGACCAGGTGATTGGTGCCGTCGAATTCCTCTTCGGGTTCACGCTCGCTGCCGGGTTGGTGGTGCTGTTTGCGGCGGTCACGGCCACACGCGAGGAGCGTGCGCGCGAATTCGCCATCATGCGTGCGGTGGGCGCCCGGGCTTCGTTGTTGCGCCAAGTGCAGCGTGCGGAGCTGGTCGGCGTGGGCTTGCTGGCGGGTTTTCTGGCGGCCGTGGTCGCGGCGATAGTGGGTTGGGCGCTGGCCAAATACGTGTTTGAGTTTGAATGGAGTGTGTCGGCCTGGGTGCCCTTGTTTGGCGCATTGGCGGGCGCCGTGTTGGCCCTCGCGGCCGGCTGGTGGGGCTTGCGCGACGTGTTGCGCCGCCCGGTGGTGGAAACCTTGCGCCGGGCCGCGCAATGAAGGTGGCGGCCAGCACAGGTTTCAATGTGATACTTTCGTTTATTAAGTATTTTAATTTGTAATTAGTACTTTTAATAATCAATTTTATTACCTAAAAAATATAGCAAGAAATGTAATAAATTTGTGACTTAGTATTCGATTTTCTTAAACAAATTTTATTGAAATAAATAAATTTGACTCGCCCCATCGATACACATGAACATTGAAGAAAAACCAAAATTTGCCACTCCGTTCGAATGGATCGGTGGCGAGGCCAAAGTCAAGGCCCTGACTGAGCGGTTTTACGACCTGATGGATCTTGAGCCGAGTTACCAGGCCCTGCGCGCGGTGCACGGCTCCGGGCTGGGCAATGCGCGGCAGAAGTTGTTCTGGTTCCTGTGCGGTTGGCTGGGCGGCCCCCAGCACTACACCGACCGGTTTGGCCACCCGGCGTTGCGGGCGCGGCACATGCCCTTCAAGATTGGCATTCTGGAGCGCGACCAATGGCTAGCCTGCATGGACCAGGCGATGGGCGAGACCGGCGTGCCCGAAGACCTGCGGGCGCGCTTGCGCGAGTCGTTTTACAAGACGGCAGACTGGATGCGCAACACACCAGCCTGAGGGCATGGCAAGCTCAGCGCGAAGAGTCAGTGCGAAGACGCCAACAGCACCACCACCGCACCCGCGCCGCCATCAGCCGGTTTGGCCTGCACAAAGGCCAGCACTTCCTTCTTTTGCACGAGCCAGGCGTGCACCTTGTTTTTCAGCACTGGCGCCTTGCCCGGCGAGCCCAGCCCTTTGCCATGCACCACCCGCACGCAACGCACGCCATTTTTTGACGAC
>JANMMR010000197.1:0-4923 GCA_031373455.1 Rhodoferax sp. | reverse complement strand
ACCACCCCGTCGGTAGCGCTCACCAGCGGATCGGCGCAATTTGTCACCGGTGGCGACATCAACCTGACCTCGGTAACAACCAACGGCAGCGTGAACGCGAGCACGTCCGGGGTTGGCAAAAACATCAACGTTCAAAACATTGTGACCCTGGGCGGCGGCGTCACGCTCACAAGCGCCTCCGGCAACATTGCCAAAGCGGGCAACCAGGCCTTGCAGATCGACGCCCGCTCGGCACTCGGCGCGGCCAGCGGCACCGTTACCCTGAATGCCGCCAACGGCAGCATTGGCACCGGCGCAGCGCCCTTGCTGACGAGCGGCGCATTCTCATTGAACCTGAATGGCAAAAACGACATTGCGGTAGACGCGGCCTTGACGCCGGTGACCAACCTGGCGATCACAACCAGTGGCGGCGGCACTGGGGCGGTGGCGGTAACCAATGCCAACTATGCCGGGTTGAGCGTTACCCGTAGCGGCGCCGACCTCGTGTTGAGCGGTGTCAATCCCACACTGACCGGCTCTTTCGAACTCGCGTCCACCGACGGCGGCATCCGCGTTGCCAGCGACATCCTCAATGTGACCAACCTCACGCTGAACGCCGCGTACAACAACAACCAGGCCACCACGGCCGACCTGACGATCCAGGCCAGCGGCGCGCCGCGAACCATAGCCGCGACCGGCCAGGTCTTGCTGCAGGCCGGCCGCGACGTGCTGGTGGCGGCAGACAACGTGGCCGCAGCGGGCGTAACGGTACTGGGCAACACCACCTACTTGCAGGCCCGCCGCAATGTTGAGATCACGGCAGGATCTGCAGTGGGCGCCAATGCCCTGGTACAGGCCACCTACAACCAGGTCAATGCCGGCAACGACCTCAAGGTCACAGGAAACGGCGGCAGTGCCTTGATCAACGCCACCTCCACATCAGGCCAGAATTTTCAGGCCAGTCATGACGTTTTGGTCACAGGCGGCTCGGCTGGCATTCCCGGCGCAACGGCGGGCATGACCTCGGCAGGTTCGCAATCGCTCACGATCGGCAACAACTTGGTTCTCCAAGGCGGCGCATCTGACGGCGCAACGGCAAAACTCCAGGCGGTCTTTTCCCAGTCGTTTTCGCAGGGTGCCAACAACATCACGGTGGCGGGCGGCGCGGGCCTTGGCGCAAGCGCCTCCATCACCGGCACATCGCAAAGTATTCCCTCCCCCACGGGCAGCGTGACCCTGCAAGGCGGGACCGGCACCAACGCGTTTGCCGAAATTGTGGCGACCACGTCCTCACAAAACATCGGCAACCAGTGCATCAACTTCAACTGCCCGCCTTTGACGGACCAAATTTGGGTGCTGGGCGGCTCAGGCACCGGCGCTTATGCCTCCCTTCGCGCGGTGGGCAGCCAGACCTTGCGCACGGTGGGCGATGTCCGCGTCATCGGTGGTTCGGGCCTGGGTGCCAACGCTGAAATACTGTCGACGGGCGCCGGTCAGAGCCAGAACATTGGCGAGAACAGCACCAGTTCCAACGTGCCAACCCAAAACATCCTGGTGCAAGCCGGTTTGGGCGGCACTGCCCGCATACAGGCTGCCGGTTCGCAAACCCTGGAGGCTGGCGCAGACATATGGGTCATCGGCGGAACCGGGGCGAACATGACCGCTTCGATCGAATCAACCGGCGGCTTCCAGACCATTGGCAATGCGCGAAATGCCAACAGCAGTGTCAACCCGGGCGACAACATCGCGGTGCGGGGCGGTTCGGGCACGGGCGCTGCGGCCTGGATCCGGGCTGCCACCGGCCAGAACGTCGACGCCGGCCAAAACATCAGCCTGGCCGGCGGCACTACCGGCGCATTTGCAGAAATCTCAACTGCAGCGGGCTCCCAGACCGTCGGGAACCTCAACTCCACGTTCTCGTTCGACCAAACCGACCTGATCGCCCTGCAAGGTGGCGCTGGCAACAACGCCTACGCAAAAATTTCGTCAGGCGGCGGGCAGTCGATCTCCAGCTCAACCGGCATATCCCTGGTGGGTGGCGCGGGAGACGCTTCCGGCGCAATGTTGATGTCAACCAGCGTTGGCCAGACCATCAACACCGTGGGCTCATTGAACATCACCGGCGGCAGCGGCTCGGCGCCAGGCCTGAACGAAACCGGCATCCGCAACACAACGGGCGGCTTGCAGTCGGTCAACGCTACGGCGGGCATCGTGATCACCGGCGGCGGCTTCGGCTCAGACACGTGGATCAAGGAGCAGGCAGTGGGCGGCAACCAAACCATCTCCACGCAAGGTGCATTGGTGTTGCAGGCGCCCACAGCGGGTGCAGGCATCACCAGCATCGAATCGGGAACGGGCGGGCAATCGATTGTTGTGGGTGACGTGATTGGCATCAGCAACAATGGCGGCGCCAGCACGCGCATCACCTCGGGGGCCAACCAGAACTTCACGGCTGACGCGATGTCGATCACCCTCGCGTCGACCAACGGCGCCGCGACGCGGGCTGAAGTCTCTGCTGTGGGTAACCAGGTGGTCACCCTCAACGGCGGTGTTGCACCAGCTACTTTGACTGTGGCCAATTTCAGTGGCACGGCCGGGTCATCGGCCCGTTTGATGGCGGGCGGCACACAGACCATTGCCATGAACTATTTCAATGCCGGGCAGATGCAAATTGGCGACGTGAACGCGCAGGGTGAATCGCTGGTCGGATCCGTCGGCAACCAAACCGTCGTCGTGGGCGGTCTGACCATCCAGGGCGGCGCCACGGTAGCGGCCACTTCGAAACTGCTGGCGGGCACGCCAACCACCGGCACGATGCGGGTCAGCACGCTCAATGGTCCGATCGAAGTGCTGGGTGGCACTGCCGGCTCCGCTGCGATGGACCCGCTTTTCCTGGACGGTGTTTCCAACGGGTCCATCCTGGTTATTGGGGGTGCGGGTACAACCGCATTCGCCAACGTGACAGCCGGCACCATCAACATGGCCGCGACCAACGGCAACATGGCAGTGATCGGCGGCGGCGCACCGGCTACGGTTGTGGCGGCCAACTCGTTCAACCTTGCGGCTTCGGGCGGGTTGACCATCACCCCGGGCTCGGGTGGCGCGTTTATCAGCGCCAACAACGGCGGCAACATTGTCCTGGGCGGCCCCTGCAACGGCTGCACCACAGGGTTGATTGGACCCTTCAACGTGACCGCCGGGGCCAACCCAGCCGTACCATTCGATCCGTATTCGGCACTGTTGAACCTCTACGTCTCCGATATTTTCTTTGCCTTCAATGACTACGACGAGTTTGGGGAATTGACGCTTGCCGAGGATGGAACCCTCTCCTATGGCAACCGGCGGCGCGGCCTGAACCAATGTTATTGAAGGGTTTGTCACAAATGACCATGATCACAGCGCGCGCACTGCACCCATTTGCGGGCTTGTACCGGGCGGCCTCGCTCTTGCTTCTCTCGGGCGGTTTGGTCGCCTTGGGCGCTCCCGCCCTGGCGCAACAAAGGGCAGGCGAAATTCAGCATTTGCAAGGCATGGCAACAGCCCAGCAAACCAGCGGCGCGCTGCGCTTTTTGGGCCGGGGCGATGCGATTGGCGAAGGCGATGTCATCACCACCACCGAAAAGGGTTTTGCCGTGCTGGTGTTTTCAGACGGCAGCAAGATCACCTTGCGGCCGTCGACCAGTTTCGCCGTTGAGAAATACGCCCACAACGCCGGCTCAGAGTTTGCGGTATTGCGCCTGCTCAAAGGAGGCTTGAGGGCCGTTACAGGGCTCATCAACCAGCGCCGGCCGGGCAGCGTCCAGTTCGCCACGGCCACGGCCACCATCGGCATCCGGGGCACCAGTTTTGACGCGCGGATTTGCGGCGAAGACTGCCGCCTCGATGAACGCGCCGCGCAAGGTCGCCCCACCCCACCCGTCGCGGTGCCGCCGCCCGACAGCGTGGTGGCCCGCGTCGTCAAAGTAAGCGGCGAAGCCACGGCGGTGCAGTTCGGCAGGCCCCAACGGCGCCTTGAAGACGGCTCACCGCTGTATGCCGGCGACGAAATCAAGACTGGCACTGAAGGCATTGCGGTTCTGGGGTTTCGCGACCAATCCAGGCTTTCGCTGAATCCCCTGACGGTCTTTCGCATCAACGGGTTTACCTACAAACGCGCCAAGGAGCCCGACAACTTTGGCCTGCAGCTGCTGCGTGGCGGTTTGCGGGTGTTTACCGGCTTGATCGCCAAAACCGACCCGAACCTGGTCTTCATCCAAACCCGAACGTCTACCGTGGGCATTCGCGGAACCGGCATGGACATCAGCTGCGAGGGCCCATGTGCCGATGCATCCCTTGAGCCTTTGCCAGCGGAAGCCAACCCGGCAGCCCCTGGCGCTCCCGGAACCAACCGCAGCGATGGACTTTTCATGCGAACCTGGCAGGGTGCCACGTATTTCAAAACGCCCTCCGGCGATGTGGAGGTGGTGCTCGACGCCACCGGTTTTGCGGGCACCGACCAAACCGCACGCCTGCTCGCCACGGCGCCCGAGTTCATGCTCAATTTCCCCGCGCCACGGCCCGACCAGGTGGACATCGACTGGAACAACCTGTTTGGTACACAGGTGTCGACCGGCGCAGACGGCCTCTACCTGTTTGTTCGCGACGGCCACGTGGCTCTTGCCACGACGCTCGGGCGCAGCGACTATGGTGTGGGTGAAACCGGGTTCGTGGGTGCGGATAACATTCCGCGTCGCCTGGATTCCGCTCCAAGGTTCCTCAGCGACGACCCGTTCCCGATCCCTGAATTCTTCACCCAAAGTGACACGCGTATCCTCCAGCTATTTGGTGCCACCCTGGGGCAACCCGGCCAGGAAATCTGCAGGCTTTGAAACCGGATGAACATGCTCCCAACCACCCCATCAGGCCGCCCGCTTTTAATCGTCGCCCTTGCGCTGGCAGGTTTAG
>JANMMR010000163.1:0-2076 GCA_031373455.1 Rhodoferax sp. | reverse complement strand
GCCGCCGCCAGCGATTCGACCAAGTTGCAATGTGTACCAAAGGACTTCCATGATGCCCATGCGGTCCACCGGCTTGATGCCGGTCGTGATCGGCCGCACGCGGTGCGGGCTGTCACGGCCTTGCAGCAAGGCGGCAGGTGCATCAGGATCTATAGCCAGAAGCCGTGCCAGGCCAACGATGTCCAAAGCGCCAGAGCGCAACGCAGCGTTCATCCCCTCGGCGGTGCGGAATCCTCCGGTCACCATCAATGGCGCGCGCACGGTTGCTCGTACTTTCTCCGCGAACTCTAAAAAGTAGGCCTCACGCGATACCGTCGTAGCCTTTTGGGGTTGTTGAAAGGCGCCGCTCATGGCGGGCGCTTCGTAGGTGCCGCCGGATATCTCGATCAGGTCGATACCAGCGTCGGCGAGGGCTTGGATGGTGGCCATCGACTCTTCTTCGGTGAAACCGCCGCGCTGGAAGTCAGCCGAGTTGAGCTTGATACCCACCGGAAAATCAGCCCCTACCTGTTTGCGAATTTCAGCGTAGACGGCCATGACAAAGCGTCGCCGATTGTCCGCACTTCCTCCCCATTCGTCAGTGCGTTGGTTGTGATGCGGTGACAGGAACTGACTGACCAGATAGCCGTGGGCACCGTGTATCTGCACCCCGCTGAAGCCGGCTTGTCTGCAGATGGCCGCGCTGCGCCCGAAGCGCCGAATGATGTCGTGGATCTCCTCAGTGGTCGCTTCACGCGGCGTTTCAAAGAACGCTGCCATGTCTGCTTTGAAAGGAATGGCGGATGGTGAGAGGTTACTGGCGTTCAGCCCCTTGGGGGACTGCTTGCCGGGGTGGTTGAGTTGCACCCATAGCGCCGCGCCCTGGTCGGTTGCCGCGCGAGCCCATTGTTGCAGGATGGGCAAATCGGCCTCGTCTTCGATGACCACGTTGCCAGGCTCGCCCAGTGCCCGCCGATCGATCATGACATTACCCGTGAACATCAATCCGATGCCGCTGGAGGCCCAGCGTCGATAAAGCTCCACAAGCTTTGGGGTCGCATGGTTGCCATAGGTCCCCAATGTTTCGCTCATGGACGATTTGGCCAGGCGGTTTCGCAGGACATCACCGTTAGGTAAACGCAGCGGTTGATTCAATGGGTTGGTTTCGGACGAGAGGTTCTTGGACATGACACACCTAAAGTGACGTGGATTGAAAGATTGCTTTTGCAGGAATGTGGGACATGGCGTGCTCGGTCAGTGCGGTGATCGTCAGGCTCGGGTTCACACCCAGGTTGGCACTGAGCATGGAGCCGTCGCATATCAGCATGTTCTGGTAGCCGAACACGCGGTTTTGAACATTCATCACGCCCTGCTGTGCAGATTCGGCCATCGCGCAGCCGCCCATGCAATGCGCAGTGGTGGGTATGTTGAACAAAATTTCGGTAAGCAAGGACATCGGAATGCCGCCCAGTGCCTTTGCCCCCCTCTCGACAAATTCGTTCGCATGGGGGATATGGGTTGGAATCGGCTCGCCTTCGCTGGACAGTAGCTTGCCGAAAGGCCAGTACCAACGGCGCCTGAGCCGCAGATCGATGTGGGCATCCATGGTTTGCATCACCACGAACAGCATGGTTTGTCGTGCAAAGCCAACAGGGTTGTGCACGCGCAGCGCTTTCAGCGGATGGCGCAACAAACTCCACAGCCATGAGGGAATGCGGCCCCACCCAGTGCGTCCGCTGCGCATCAGCGTCAACAGCAGGCTTGCCGCGCCCGAACCTTCGGGATAACGCACCACACCGATGTGAGTGTGTTCGTCGAGGTAGATCGCGGCGCCACCAGCAACGCCCCCCGTCATACTTTTGTCATTGGCAGGAAACCGTATGCCGAGGAGAGACTCGGAGTTGGTGCGGATCCGTTTTCCGAGATCGTCGCTGATCCGTGGCAAAGAGCCGTTCTGCTTGAGCCGGAACAACAACTCCACGGTGCCCAGCGACGAGGCGGCGAACACCACGCTGCGACAGCGAAAGCTGCGCCGCTGCTTGTTGAACAGGGCAGTGGAGGATTCCGTCTGGACTTCGTAACCGTCGCTGCCGTCTG
>JANMMR010000054.1:0-16510 GCA_031373455.1 Rhodoferax sp. | reverse complement strand
TTGGGGTTGAAGTCACCGACGCGTGTGGCAAGGTTCAAGGTGCTTTTTGCACTGGCAATGTCTTTGTTGGCCAACTGGGCTCTGGCCAGTGCCAGCAGTCCCAGCAGATCTTCCGGCTCTTTCGCCGCGGCGCTTTTGGCCGCGAGCAGCGCGGCCGGCGCATTGCCTTGGCGCAGGTGGTAGTCTGAAAGCGCCAGGCCCCAGCGCAACTCCCTCGGACCAGACAGTTTGTAGGCTTTGTCAAGCCACGCAATGGCCTCTGCGCGGTTGCTCTGGCGGTCTGAAATCGTGGCCATTTCATACATGGCTTCGGCATTCTTCGGCTCAGCCTTGAGGATCATCGAAAGGCGGCCAATCGCTGCGCCATAGGATTTGCCCGCGATGTCCATGCGGGCCAAATTCAGGTTGGCTTGCGTGAAGTCAGGTTTGATTTTGACGGCCTGCTCGAACGCCAATCGCGCAGCCGGAACGTTTCCAGCATTGGCTTTGACCATCCCAAGGAGATTCTGAAAACCCGCATTCATGGGCTGCAATTTGGCCAATCGCTCAGCCATGGCAATTGCCTTGGTTGGCTGCCCGCTCCTGAAGTAGAGCGGAATGAGCGTCGTCGCCGCCTGAATCTGACGGGGATCGTTCTTGAAGGCCGTCTCCAGCTCCCTGATCGCGTTTCCGGTTTGACCGCTTTGCATCAGGCTCAGCCCCAAAACCTTGCGGAACTCGGGTGACTCTCTGGTTTGCAAAGCTTGCTGCATCAGCGAAGCGGCGCGCGCTGTTTGTCCCTTCGCCATCAATGCCGAGCCAAGCAGGGCCATGGCTTGCCCATCGGTAGGGTGGGCCTTGAGGTATTTTTCCAGCACATCCACCGCGCGGTCATGGTCCGTGCCGCGCAGATAGATTTGCGCCAGCATCTTGGCGGTTGGCGCATCGGGCTGCACTTTCTGGAATGCTTCAAAATAGACTTTGGCCTTTTCAGGCTCGTTGAGCCCGAAATGGGCCAGGCCATTGAGCATCAATACCTGGGGTCGAAACCGGATGTAGTCCAGCGGAACCTGGTCGAGCATCTCCGTGATCTCAATCAACGCCAAACGCACTTCCTCGGGCTTTTTATCGCGCTCGGCCAACAGAGCACGCAGGTAAGCGGCGCGTGGATCGCTTGGGCTGATCCGCCTGAGTTCGTCCAGGTCCTTTACCGCGTCAGCAGCTCTTTTTTGGTCGATATAAATGCCAGCACGAGCCAACAAAGCGCCGATATGGTCCGGATCGGCCGTGATGGCTTTGCCGTATGCCGCAAGCGCGGCGGCTAAATTGCCTTCGACGTGGGAAACCGAGCCTTTTTGATACAGAGCACCGGCCGAATTGGGGGCCATGGCTGTCGCCCGCTCCACGGCAAAGCTGGCCTCTTTGAACTGGCGCAACCGGATTCGCACCGGCACTTCGGCCACCCAACTGTCCGGCGAATGTGGGTCCAGTACTCGGGCCGCGTCAATGAACTTCATGGCGTCACGAAGCTCGCCGACGTCGGCACTCGCGCCCGCACGCAATAGCAGGAGTTGCGCCCGAGTTGCGCCTGGAAGGTCAGTGGCCGAAAACTGCCCCTGTTCAAAAACCTGCTTTTGCTTGCCTTGTGCAATCAGGGCCTGCGCAATGAGCGGCAACAACTCAGCCTTGTCGGCACCACGCAACATGGCTTCGTTGAGGGTCACCTCAGCGCCCGCAGGATCATTGGCTCTCAGAAGGGATTTACCCAGCAAAACCAGCGCAGGCAAAGTTTTCGGATCAATCTGCAGGACGTTTTTGAGCTGGATGATGGCGCCGGGATAGTCTCTTTTGTCAAACCGGGCCTGGGCATCGGCAAGAAAAGCAGTGACTTTGGCATCAGCTGCACGCGCCAAGTTGCCCGCACAAAGTCCGATCACCAGCACAAAGGCAATCAGGCGGTTGATCGATAGCGTTTTCATGGACATTTGAGTCGACAACAACAAGGGCAGTAAGGCGGGAATGGTATCGCAACTGCGATTCCCTCAGCGTTTTAAAGGCGTTCTCTTGTAAGCCACTTGCGCAAGGCCAAAACACCGCCAACAACCAGAAAAATCAACACCACAGCAACTGCGACGGTGGTGAGTCCAGGGTGTTTCAAGGCATCGACGATTTGGTCTACAAAAAACATCATGAGCAAGGCTCCGGGAGTCATGCCAATCACAGTCCCCACGATCATGTCACGCAAGCGCAAGTGTGAGGCGCCAGCGAACATGTTGACGATGGCAAAAGGAGCAACTGGCACCATCCTCACCGCAATGACCGCGAGAACGCCACGTTTAGAGAGGCGCTCGCTGACAAGGTTCAGTCTGGCTCCTCCGATGCGCCGAACAATGTCATGCCCCAGTATTTTCCCCAGCAAAAACGTGACAGCTGCACCCAGCGCCGCAGCCGCCAAGGAAATGAAAAACCCCGTGACAGGGCCAAAAGCGACGAGCGCAACCAAGGTCAAGAATGTCAACGGAACTGCGACAACCAGTGCCGCCGCGAATCCGAGAGTTGCGGCTATCGGGCCGAAAGCCCTTCCATAGTCCTCCAGTTTGCCCACAATCAGGGCGACGTCCAGCCATTGACGCAGCGGCGACCAGCTCCACGCGAGCGCAAGGCCAATCAGAGCCAGCAGCAGAACCCCTGCAATCGACAGGCGCAAAAGCAGCGCGCCTGAGACAGTACTTTCTTGACCGTGGTCAGTCATGGCTCAAAGCGCAGATCGGGTTGCGTCTGCTCCGACCGCTACCCTGATGACTTTTCCGAGTTCGTCGACGTTGTTGGTGTCGAACATCGAGCCATGCAAGCCGGGCACCTGGTATTCCCGAAGTTTCTTGCCCAACAACTTGCGCCAGCCCAAAAAAAGCAAGCCATCCAGTTTGGTTGCCAGGCCCGCAGACTTGATGAGATGGGTTGGCCCCTCAAACTTTGAGGGTCGGTAACCACTGACTGCCATCACCTGGCTGAACAGGCCGGGGTCACTCAGCATAACCCCCAAGCGACGGCCGTTCATGCTCAGATCCTGAATATGGAACAGCGCAACCAATCGCCGCAGCAAACGCCAAAAAAAAGTCCCACCCCACAGCCGGCTCGGGTAAATCGTGTCCAACAGAAAAAGCGCCTTCACGTCGACCCCCGCTTCTGACAACAAACGCGAGGTTTCCAGAGCGGCGAGCCCACCCACTGAAAACCCGGCCAGATAGCACGGCCCACCACCCAGGCCGGTCACTACTCCGACATAAAGAGCGGCCAAATCAACAGTCTTGGCGATGGTGCTGGCGCTCGGCGGCTGCAACATCCGCAATTCACAGACGTCGCCCAATGATCGCGCCAACGCCTGGAATCGCATGAGATCGCCGTGACCCGAGGCGGCCAGGTAAATAACAATTTTGTCGGCTTGATCTGCGCCGCGATCAGCCAGCTCGTTGCCAAGATTGACCATCAACCCCGTGGATGCAGTGCCTTCGCCCAAAGCGGCCGCAAGCCCCTCTACAGTGGGGCGCTCCGTGATCAGGTACATCGGTACGCGCCGGCCAATTATTTTTTCGATACCCGCCAAAATGCTGACAGCAGCCAGACTGTCACCACCGACGTCAAAAAAATTGTCGGCAACTGTCAACTCCGCGCGTTGCAACACGTCTCGCCAGAGAGCCAGCAACTCAGATTCAAGCCTGTTCGCGGGCTCGCGCGAGGCAACAACTCTTGACAGAAACTGGGCTGTGGGCAACGAAAAATAATCGATCTTTCCAACACTGCTTTGGGGCAAAGTTGGCAAAATATCGATACCGCCCGGAATCATGTAGCTTGGCAGGCGAAGGCGCAAAGTTCGTTGAAGATTCTCAACGGTTTGTGTACCGCTTGCAGCGACCCAGGCGTGGATTTGCGGTTTTCCATCGCGCTCAATCAGTTTCGCCGCTGCTTGAGTTACGCCCTCAACACTGGCCAAAGCGGCCTCGATTTCGCCAAGCTCAATGCGGTAACCCCGCAACTTGACCTGGCGGTCGTTGCGTCCCACAAAATTGAGGTTCCCATCCGTGGACAGCCAACCTCTATCGCCACTTTTGTACATTCTGGCGCCGGGTACAAATGGATCGTCAAGAAAGACTGCGGCAGTCAAATCCGATCGGTTCAAATAGCCGCGCGCCATGGCGTCACCGCCAATGTAAATCTCCCCAATCACCCCAAAAGGCACGAGGTTTCGATCAGTATCCAGAATGTAAATCCGGGAGTCGGCAATTGACCGGCCTATCGGCAAGGTGCTTCCAATGGGTCGCGGAACACATTCCCAAGCAGTGGCAAATATGGCGGTTTCGGTTGGTCCGTACACATTAAAGAGGCGGGCTTTGGTGATGGAGAGGTAACGGTTGGCCAGATCGGGTGGCAACACTTCTCCGCCACAGCAGGCGACGCGCAATTTGAGCCCGGTTTGACCGGCTGCAGAATCAAGGAACCGGCTCAGAGTCGACGGGACGAACGCCATGATCGTGACGCCGTGCGTCACTGCGAATTCCGCAAGCGATTCGGGCAGTACGCGACCGGCGGGTGGCAGCGCAACACTGGCGCCATGGCACAGTGGAAGGCAGAGCTCAATCAGCGAAGGGTCGAACGTAATTTGGGTTGCCAGCGCCGAACGGTCTTGGTTCGTCACGCCATAGGCCTTTGACAACCAGGCCAGCCTCCGAGACAGGGTGCCCTGCTCGATCATGACGCCCTTGGGGCGACCCGTTGACCCGGATGTGAAAAGCACATAGGCGAGGTCCGAAGGCGCGTGAGGCCAGGCATCAGCAGGCGTGGACGGCGAATCAACTGAAATATCCCAGTCGACAATTAAGGTGCGGCGATGCAGATGGGCCAGCCGCTCCTGGTCATGTTCCTTGATCAGGAAAACGCTGGCATTGCTCTCCACAAGGATGTCAGACAGGCGCGCAACCGGTGTGTCCGGGTCCAGCGGTAAAAACGCAGCTCCCACCTTCGAAATGGCAAGTATGCTCACCACCATGTCGACCGATCGCTCAATCGCGAAGGCAATGATGGCCTGCCTCATTGATCCAGATTGGGTCAAACGCAGGGCCAGTTTTGTCGCACGTTCATTGAGGCTTGCGTAGTCAAGGCTTTCCTGCCCCCACACCAGCGCTGCCGCATGCGGGCGAAGGGACGCCTGATGTTCGAACTGGACAACAAATGGCGGTGGCGCCTGCGCACCCGCAAGGCCCACATGCAGTCCGTCAACCAGCTGCAACCGCTCGGCGGCTGGCACCAACGGAAGACTGCCAACCGGGGCATCGGGTGCAGCCACCATGGCATTCGCCAGCGCCCAAATGCGTTCTGCCATCAACCGGGTTTCACCCTCCGCAAAGCAGAGCCGGCTGCCTTCAAGGACCAGTTCGACGTCCTCGTCGTCATGAAATTCGCAAACGGTCAAACCCAGTGGATACCGGGCTTTTCCGGAGAAAAGCTGGCGTGATCTCCGCAATTGCGCCTTGCCAAACATCACGTCGTAGTCTTGACGCTCGAACGAGAGCAGGAGGTCAAAAATGCCATCGCGCCCGGCCCTGATGGTGCCAAGGCGGCGTCCAAGTTCACTCAGTGGATAGCGGGGGTGTCGCAAAGCCTGTCGCATGGTTGTCGCAATCGCTGACAGTAATTGTTTAGTCGAAGTCCCTTCTTCCACTGTGACATCAACGGCCATGACACCGACAAACATGCCCATCGTGTTGCGATACCGGCGGCCTCCCCGGTTGAGGGTTGGAATGCCGACCAGGATGTCACGTCGATGGCAGGTCCGGGAGTAATAGACGGCCAAAGCCGCCAAAACCACGTTGAAGCTTGTTGCTCCGTTTTGCCGGGCGAAATCTGCCACCGTATCGTAATTGGCGCGCGCGACCCGCTTTTTCACCAAATCACAATCGGCGATCCCCTCGTCGCGTGCCTCTGGAAATCGCCGATCAAGCAGGGGTGGGGGCAGGGTTGGCAGGTGCTCCAGCCAGAACGCCGCATCCCTCACACTGGCGGCCGATTTTTGGTAAGTCTGTGACTCCTCAATATATTCCAAATAGTCGGCTGAACGAAACAACAGGGTGTTTTTGCCGGGTTCAGAAACGCCCGCCAAATCGTTGTAAATTTCGCCCCAACGTTGCATCACAAGCGAAGTGCCCCATCCATCCATTACCAGGTGGTGGAACTGAATCGTTAGCCCGTGCAATTCATTGCTTGCGCGCAAAAGTGCAAAACGCCATGGGGGCGAGCGGCCAAGCAGAAACGGCTGACGCATCCGGTCATTCCACCAGGCACGCATGGCACGCTCTGGATCGATCGGGTCGTCGATTTCCACGACTTCGAGTTCTGGCTCAAAAGTGTCGAGGAGTGTCTGATCGCCGTTCATCGCCGGCACAAGACGAAGAGTTTGGTTCTCGGCGACCAGGCGATTCAAAGCAGCCCTGAAGATTTCAAGATTGAATTTACCCTGCAGGAAGGCTCCCCCCCCAATATTCAGGTGGGCGCTGCCCGGCCAAGCGTTTTGATCCAGCCAGACCTCGCTCTGGCTGGTGGACAATCCAACGGACCGATGCATAAGCAGCGTCAGCTTCCGGCCGGGCTCGTGCAATCGATCGGAATCGTCCCCGCCATTCAGGCCTTCAACTTCCATTGTTTGAAACACTTCACGGCGTATTTGTAGCCGACGTCCGCAATTTCGTCAGCCTTGCGGTAACTCATCATTGAGAACTCCGACACAGGAGGCTCCAGGTAATGATCGGCTTGGGCAATCGTTCGGCTGCGCTGACTCAAGCCACCAATGTGGCCCGCACGGTAAAGGATGTCGGCTATCGTGGGAGACGGGTGGGCCTGGGGGGAAAAATAGGCCTTGAGCGTGCTCCATGCGGAAAGCCGGGTAAGGGTTGGGTCTACTGCCATGGAATTCTGGACGTCGACGTCAATCGCGATGATAGTCCCATTGCCCCTTCGCCGTTCCAGCGGCGTCCCCAGGCGCATGCGCATGGCGTCAACGGGCACATTCTCCAGAATTGCGCCATCCACCAGCATGTCCCCCTGGTGCAAGACAGGTGGAAACAGCCCCGCAGGAGAATTGCTGGCCAGAACGGCCCGCCACATCGGCCCGGTGTCCTGGACTTCGGTGCGCCCCTTGGTGAGGTTGCAGGCCGCTGCAAAAAAGGGAATCCATTGGCCATCGCAAGCCTGCTCGCCAAACATTTTTTGCAAATCCCGTGATACCCGTTTGCCGGAAACGATCGATATCAGCGGGATTGCCGGGCGCTCGCCGCCGCTTGCAAATTTCCGCGTGCGGCTGATGATTTCTGCAAGCGGCACACCGCACGCAAATTGGGCGGCAATCAACGCGCCCATGCTGTTTCCGCCAACGAGGTCCACTGCAATGCCCATTTCTTCAAGCGCCCGAAGGACGCCAACATGGGCAAAACCTTTCGCTCCACCACCGCCGAGCACGACACCCACTGCCTTTCCTGTGAGAAACCGGGCGAGCCGGGAGAAGTCGCCAGCACGCTTGCTGCGCAAGGGATAGACGCGTTCAAAAGTCCTGCCCGTCGTCCAGGCTGTCAAATCGGCCGGAAGGTCTGCGCCGGCCGGGTGCAAAACTGCCAAATGCATGCGTTTCAAAGAGAAATCTGGTTGTGTTCTCAAGTGCCGTTCGAGATCGCCAAGCACATCCCGCACACCGGCCTTCGCGACGAAAATGACCTGATCTGACTGGCGAAAAGCACGCATTGACCACTCGGTAGGAGCAACTTGTGCCTCGTACACGAGAAAATCAGACCCTTCTTCAAGCGCGTCCTGGTAGGTTGCAATATCCTGCGCGGTCTGGCTGGGTGCAGCCATTGCACCCCGCGTCTTCAGGTGACTGTCTGGGGCTTCCAGCAAATGGGCTCTGCCCATTCTTGAAAAAGCTTCAACCAGGTTCGCCGCTACCTCACCGGCTCCGGAATTTTCGTGCAGTGGTATGACAACAAACGACTGCGCGTGGCGCCGTTCAGCAAATTCTTCGGCATGGCGAAGGTAGTTGTAAACCGCCCGCACGACCACCTGGTTGATTGGCAACGGAAACCGGTTGAGCAGGGCTTCAAAATCAATCCGGCTCAGAACGGCCAAAACGGAATCCCGCACGGCGGTCACATCAGCCGCGCGGGGTTGCCGCAATATGAGGCCCGACTCGCCAAAGCTCATGCCGGGGCGGATCTCGTTGTACAGCATCAGCTTGCCTTGCGCGTCGCGTCGTGAAACCCGCAGGCCGCCGCTGATCAGAAACAACATTTCGTTGGACGGTTCGCGCTCACGGACAACATCATGGCCCCCGGGAACGTCCCTCAATTTCAGGACATCGGCCAAAGCGTCAATGACGGCCCGATCAAGTTTTCCAAACACCGGGCTTGCCAGCAAAACATCGATTATTTTCGATCGCGATACCGATTCACTGGACATTGCTCGGGTCTGAATTCTTCAATCGACGAGGAAGCGCGTGGCGTTGTCCATATCGTCGTGGGTGGTGCCGGCTTCAAGTGCCGAAACAAACTTGCGCCATACAAGGTCGGGCTCAGCGAGCTTGAAACCATAGAAGCCGACGTCCTTCTTTGCGCCGACGGCCAAAGCACGGACACGCGAATGCTCGTTCGGGCCAAGGCGGATCACGGCCGTGCCCCAAACTTGGGTCGGCAGCGGGTTTCGTGAGTGCGCGAGGAATCCGTGGAGTGAGCAATCAACCAGGTTGATCTGGACTGATTCACGCTCATTGCCCAATTCAATGTCAAAAATTCCCGAACACTTGAACGAATACCGGGCGTGTTGACGCGACGCCTTTGCGGGGTCGGAATCCGAAAATCCTGCGGGAAGATACCGGGCGTATTCAGGCAGGTTGTAAATTGAATAGAGCAGGGCCTTCTCATTGGCCTCCAGCTTGTTGAACACTTTCGTTCGCTGATTGAAAAAATAGTCGAGCAATTCAGGCGTCATGACCGGGTCATTGGTCGTGTAATAGCGCCTGCCGGGTATGACAATATTGGGCAGCTTCAACTTCGTGAAGTACGAATACAGATTCTTGCGCGGTTTCTTTTTTCCGTAGGCGCGCTTGAGTTGCCCGCGCGCCTCGCGCAGGTCCAGCGACGCGCCGACCGCTGGCGCGCCGTTGGCAAAATCGTAATTTTCGACATGGTTTTCCGTGAGTCGCTGAAAAAACAGCAGCGATTCGTACATTTCAATCCGGTTGGGGTTCACCGCGATGACCAGATGCCGGGTGTCAAAAAATGTGGTGCAGTACTCATACATGAACTTCATCAGGGGAAACAGGATCGCACCGCCGGTTTTCCTGAACCTGGGATGTACCGCCAAAGCCGAAACCTCGGCGATTTTGCCTTTTTGCGCCCGGACTTTGCTCAGGTCAAAAATGGCCTGAAGCGGAAATCCGAAGACACTTTCCCGGATCAGCGACAAAGTGCCTACCACTTCATCATCAAACTTGGCGCACAGGGTTGTCGTGGTTGGCAACGCGTGGTAGATCGTGACGCGCATGCCCGACGGGTCGGGTTTCATGAAGCCGCTGTCCACATAAGCATCGTGCAGCAGTTTGAAACAGGCTTCCAGTTCTTCCCGGGTCTCCGCAATCTTGAGCACGAGACGCGGGTCTGGGTTTGGGTCGCAGTCTGCAAAGGAGCGAAAAATCGCGAAACGGACTGAACGCGGAAAAAACGAAAAAGCCTTGCGCAAACTTTGGTGAAAAGCTTTTCGTGCGGTTGACGAGAACGATTTTTTCATGGGTCCGGTGAATACGGCTCTACCGTCCGTATTTGTCCTCGAAACGGACGATGTCGTCCTCTCCCAGATAAGAACCTGATTGGACTTCAATCATTTCCAGGGGAACGTGCCCCGGATTTTCCAGCCGATGCATGGTTCCCAGCGGAATGAAGGTCGATTGGTTCTCTGCCACCAAATAGGTCTCTTCGCCGCGTGTGACGCGCGCCGTCCCACTGACAACGATCCAGTGCTCTGCCCTGTGGTGGTGCATTTGCAAAGACAAAATCCCTTTGGGTTTGACAACAATGCGCTTGACCTGGAAGCGCTCGCCAGCGTCCACGCCATCGTACCAGCCCCAGGGGCGAAACACCTTGCGGTGAATTTGGGCCTCCGGGCGGTTTTGCTTCTTGAGCTGATCGACGATGTGTTTGACGTCCTGGGTCCGGTTTTTGTGCGATACAAGCACGGCGTCGGCCGTTTCAACCACAATCAAGTCGCTCACGCCTACACACGTGACCAGGCGGCCACCGGAGAAAGCCAGGGTATTGGTGCAACCGTGAAGGATCGCGTCCCCCTGCGCCACATTGCCACTGGCATCCTTGGGCAAAACCTGCCAAAGCGCGTCCCAGGAGCCTACATCCGACCACCCGGCCGACAGCGGGATCACAACCCCGCTGGGCAGGCCGCTGCCGGGGGCCGACGTTCCCGCCAGCTTCTCCATGACCGCGTAGTCAATCGAGTCGCTGGGGCAATTCGAAAAATGCACGGTGTGCACTCTGATGAATTCGTTGTCGCTGCTGCCCTCTTTTACAGCAGTCTCGCAGGCCGCCAGGATGTCGGGGCGGCAAATGCCAATGGCCCGCTTCCAGGTCGAAGCCAGCAGCATGAAAATCCCGCCATTCCAATAGTAGGAGCCGTCGTCGAGATACGCCTGAGCCGTTTTCAAGTCAGGCTTCTCGACGAAGCGGTTGATTCTCCGGGCTGATGCGGAGTTTTTACCGGGGTCGACCGGCGCCCCAGCCTGAATGTAGCCATAGCCGGTTTCCGGTGCGTCCGGCGTGATTCCAAAGGTGACAACCGCGCCAGCTGCCGCGTGCCCGGCACCCACAGTTACCGCTTCGCGAAAGGCCGTCAAATCGGTGATGACGTGGTCGGAAGGCATCACCAAAAGTACCGGGTCGTCACCTTGACCAGCTGCTGCAAGGGCCGCAATGGTCAAGGCCGGGGCGGTGTTGCGGCCCACGGGCTCCAGCAGCACACGGCCTGGCTGGCCCATCAACCGAAGCTGCTCGGCCACAACAAACCGGTACTCTTCGCTGCAAACCACCATGGGTGCCGCCACCTGCGCTTGTTCAAGGTACTGGACCCGCCGCACGGTCGCTTGCAAAAGCGATTCGTCACCGACCAGCGCCAGCAATTGTTTGGGGTATTTTTCGCGGGACAAGGGCCAAAGCCGTGTGCCGGAGCCGCCGGAGAGGATGACTGGTTGAATCAACATGGATGCAAAAAAAGGGGAACGGTAAAAAAAGGATCAGGCGCGGGCGTCGCCCCAGCGCAACTGCGCTGAGTCGTCGCCCCGGTACAAGGTTTCGCCATAGCGGTCCACACAGTATTGGGGTGAAACAATCATTTCACTGAAATGCATGTCTGCGGCAATGCGCGTGTATTCGAACAGGATGCTGCGCGTGACTTTGGCGCCAGAGCGCACCACGCAACCATGGCCGATCCAGGCCGGGCCTGTGATGCTGGCGCCGGGTTCAATGCGGGAGCCGGACCCTATGTAAACCGGGCCGATGATCTTCACCTGGTCCCAGGGGATGGAGGTATTCAGGCCAACCCAAATGCCGGGCTTGGCCTCACGCCCGGGCATCGGCATGTCTGCCACCTCGCCGCGCAACACCCTTTGCAACACCGACCAGTAGTCGCTCACACGGCCAATATCGATCCAGTTGAACGGCCGGCTCTGCGCGAAAAAGGGTAATTTTTCGGCCACCAGCTGGGGAAACAGCTGGGAGCCGATGTCATACACCTGGTTCTGCGGAATCTTGTTGATGATTTCCGGCTCGAAAATGTAAATGCCGGTGCTGGCCAATGTGGATTTGGCCTCTTTGGGGCTCGGCTTTTCCTGAAACGACAAGATGCGGCCCTCGGCATCAGCTACCACAATGCCATAACTGCTGACGTCCTGGCGCGGCACATCCAGCGTGACCACACTCGCCAGCGCCCCTTTGGCCTTGTGTTCCTGAATCGCCGCCGTGATGTCCAGGTCCACGATGGCGTCGCCGCAAATCACCAACGTTGTTTCGTCAAAAAAACCGCTGAAATCCTGGATCCGGCGCATGCCGCCGGCCGAGCCCAGAGGTTTTGGAACGATGTCGCCGTGGTCGCGCACACCCTCGTAGGAATAACCAATCTGCACGCCCCAGCGGTGGCCATCGCCAAAATACTGCTCGATCTTGTGGTGGTGAAAAGCCACGTTGACCATGATCTCGGTCACGCCGTGCCGCGCCAGGTGTTCGATCAGGTATTCCATCACCGGTTTGCCCAGGATCGGCACCATCGGTTTGGGCAAATCGCGGGTGAGGGGCCTCACCCGGGTGCCTTGTCCTGCCGCGAGGATCATTCCTTTAGCCATGGCGGTTGTTGCCTTTCCTGAAAACCATAAACACGTGGTGCGCGGCTTCTGCCCCGGCGGTCTGGAGCATGTTATGCGGCATAACCGTCCGGATTGCCACTTTGCCAGCGCCAGGCATCCTGGCACATCGCGTCCAGATCGCGCTCGGCACGCCAGCCGAGCAACACCAAGGCCTGGCCCGGGTCAGCGTAGCTGGAGGCCACATCACCTGCGCGGCGAGGCGCCACTTTGAAAGGCACCGATTTGCCACTGGCCTTTTCAAAGGCAAAAACCATGTCCAGCACGCTGTAGCCGGTGCCGGTGCCCAGGTTGATGGCGGCGCATTCGGTGTGGTTTTTCAGGCGCTCCAGCGCCTTTACATGGCCAATGGCCAAGTCCACCACATGGATGTAGTCGCGCACGCCAGTGCCGTCCGGCGTGTCGTAATCGTTGCCCCAGATGTTCAAAAACTCCCGCCGGCCCACGGCTACCTGGGCCACATACGGCAACAGGTTGTTCGGTATGCCCTTGGGGTCTTCACCGATCAGGCCGCTGGCGTGTGCGCCAACCGGGTTGAAATACCTCAGGATGCCAATGCGCCACGCCGGATTGGCCAGGTGGTGCGCGCGCAACATGTCCTCGATCACCAACTTGGTCTGGCCATACGGGTTGGTGGCGGAAAGCGGGTGGTCTTCCGCCAGCGGCAACTGGCGGGGCGTACCGTACACCGTGGCCGAGGAACTGAAGACCAGCTGTTTGACATTGCATTCGCTCATGGCCTCGATCAGGCGCACGGTACCCACCACGTTGTTGTCGTAATACGCGATCGGGTTTTCAACCGATTCGCCCACCGCCTTGAGCCCGGCAAAGTGAACCACAGCGCTGGCGCCGCTTTGCCGGAGCGCCATCACCAGCGAGGGCCGGCTGCGGATGTCACCTTGCATGACCCTCAGCCTTTTCCCGGTGATTTGCTCGACCCGGGCGATCGCCTCGGGCTGGCTGTTACAGAAATTATCGATCACCGTGACTTCATGCCCTGCATTGAGCAGCTCCACACAGGTGTGTGAACCGATATAACCAGCGCCGCCAGTAACAAGTATTTTGGACATCAGGGTGGATTTGTAACCCGGCCAAGTTTAGCTGCCGAATGCTGCGGCCAGCCCAGCGGGCTGTGACGCAGTGCACAGTGCCTGGCTAAAAAAGTGCTGATTTGCCCCAGGGATTGGCCCGGGCAAGCCAATCATCGTTCGTCAAAACTGACGCACAGGCGACCGGTGGTTGGCCTTGACTGGCAGGTCAGGACAAAGCCTTTGTCCACTTCCCACGGCTCCAGCGTGAAGTTTTTGTCCATCACCACGCTGCCCTCGAGCACTTTGGCGCGGCAGGTGCAACACACGCCGGCCTTGCAGGAGTAGGGCAAATCCAGCCCGGCGGCCAAGGCCACGTCCAGCACATGCTCGGTGGCGCCCATGCGCAGCTGGTGTTTTTTACCATCCAGCGTCAACTCCAGCGCGATCTCGCCGTGCATGGCAGGCGCCTGGCTGGCGGCAGCCGCACGGCGCTCGCCGGGAGGCAGCGCGTCAAGCACGGGCGAGGTGAAGCGCTCGGTGTGGATGTTGCGCGCTGGCACACCACAGCCCAGCAAGGCGCTTTCTGTGGCCTCAATCATCGCTTCGGGGCCACAAATGAAGACTTCGTCCATGCTGGCCGCGGGCAGCAGCGCATTGACCACTGCGCGGACTTTGTCGGCGTCGATGCGGCCCTGCAGCAAATCGACCTCCTGCGCCTGGCGCGAAAGGATGTGGATCAGGGTGAGGCGGTCCGGGTAACGGTCCTTGAGGTCTTGCAGGGCCTCGTTGAACATCACGCTGGCCATGCTGCGGTTGCCGTACACCAGGGTGAATTTGGAGCCCGGCTGCTCCTCGAGCGAGGTGGCAATGATGGCCAAAATGGGCGTAATGCCCGAACCCGCCGCAAAACCCACCCGGTGCAGCGCACGCGGGCGGCTGGAGACAAAACGCCCCTCGGGCGACATCACCTGCAACACATCACCTGCCTTGAGTTTTGCTGCCGCCCAGTTGGAAAACAGGCCACCCTGCATTGGCCGGATGCCGACCTCCAGCTCACCCGAGTTGCGGAAATGGGCGCTCGGGCTGCAAATGGAATAACTGCGGCGCACGTCCTGCCCGTCGATCTGGGCGCGCAGCGTCAAAAACTGGCCAGGCTCGTAGCTGAACGACTCGCGCAAATCGGGCGGAACGGCAAAACTGATCGCCACGGCCCCGGCGGCTTCGGGGCTGACGCGGCTGACCGGCAGGTCATGAAAACGGGGCAGGGCCATGGCGGTTCGAGGGCGACTCAGTAAGGTTTGAAATAGTCAAACGGTTCCAGGCAATCCAGGCATCTGTACAGTGCCTTGCAGGCGGTGGAGGCGAAGTGCGAGGTTTCCGTGGTGTTGACGCTGTTGCACTGGGGGCAGGGCACACTGGCCGAGCCGGTTTGACTGCCTAAATGAGAGTTCAGGCCGGCTTGCGCGGCCTTTTTGGCGGCAAACTGAACGACTTGCTGAGCCGCCTGATGTACCGCAGCGCCTCCCGCGATGAGGTGCTGCGGCGGCGCGATGCCGTAGTCTTTGAGCTTGGCGCGGGTACTTGCGTCGATCCAGTCGGTGGTCCAGGCCGGCGCCAACTGCGTGGTGATTTTGGCCGTGAAACCGGCAGCGCCCAACGCCGTGCGGATGTCGTCTTCAATCTGGCCAATCGCCGGGCAACCGCTGTAGGTGGGGGTAATGACCACCTCCACCCTGCCGCCATCGAGCAACCGCACGTCGCGCAAGATGCCGAGCTCGCGGATGCTGACGACCGGAATTTCAGGGTCGGGCACGTTTTCCAGCAAGTTCCAGACGCGGGCCAAGACCCCGCTTGTGGCCACACCTTCGGCCGACTCTTCCAGCAGAAGCGCAGCGCTCACCACACCGCCTCCGGGTGCGCCCGCGCCAGGCTCTGCATTTCCGCCAGCAAATAACTCAAATGTTCGGAGTGCACGCCATCTTTGCCGTGCGTCACATGGCCTTTGGCGCCCGGTAGCGCGAGTGTGGCCTCGGTCAACACCTGGTCAACCGAAGCCTGCCAGCGTTCCCTCAAGGCACCCACGTCTGCGCCCACACCGGCCTGGCAGGCAGCAGTTTCCATCTTTGATGAGGCCCAAAACTCCTGGGTGTAGGGCATCAAATAATCGAGCGCCGCCTGCATGCGGGCGTGGGACAGGGCGGTGCCATCGCCCAGGCGCAGCATCCAGGAAGTGGAGTGGCGCAGGTGGTAACGCACCTCTTTGAGGCTCTTGGCGGCAATGGCGGCGAGTTGCGTGTCTTTGGAGTTTTGCAGCGCTTCCCAGAGCAAAAGCATCAGCGAGGAATAAAGAAAATTGCGCGCAACGGTGACGGCGTAATCACGCTCTACCGCAGCCGACGGCGCAAACGCGGTGCGGTGCGGCAGCTCAAGCAGCACGTAATTGCGGAATTCTTCCGGGTTGCGGAAATAGGCCAAGCGGTCTTCGGTCGTTTCACCGCCCATTTGACTGGCGACATGCTGATAAAGCAGGCGCGCCTGGCCGATATGGTCCAGGCCGATGTTCGCCATGGCAATGTCTTCCTCCAGCACCGGCCCGTGGCCGCACCATTCGGCATTGCGCTGGCCGAGAATCAGGGCGTTGTCGGCCAGGTGCAGCAGGTAGTCAGGCGGGTTCACATGTGCCCCACGGCATCGGGGATTTCATAAAACGTCGGGTGCCGGTAAATTTTGTCGCTCGCCGGGTCAAACAGCTCACCCTTGTCCTGCGGCTGGCTGGCGGTGATGGCGATGGAGGGCACCACCCAGATGCTCACACCCTCCTGGCGGCGGGTGTACACATCACGCGCCATTTGCAGCGCCTGCGTGGCGTCTGCCGCGTGCAGGCTGCCGCAGTGTTTGTGCTCCAGGCCCTGTTTGCTTCTCACAAACACTTCCCAAAGCGGCCATTCTTTCAAGGCCGGCGTTGGCGTTTTGCTGGCTGATGTGCTCATGCCGCCTCCTTCATCTGGCTGGCTTGTTGTTTGGCCGAATAAGCCAGCGCCGCCTC
>JANMMR010000092.1:0-3584 GCA_031373455.1 Rhodoferax sp. | reverse complement strand
GAGGGAAGAACGAAGTGAGACAAATCCTTCGCAATGAAGTAACAGACCAGACGCAGCCACGCAGCGATACGAGGCGTCTGCATCTGTCGCGCTCGGCCAGCGGGTCGCGCGGCAGCAGCCGGTGCAGCACCACACCTTGCGCCATCATCATGCGGCGGGCGGACTGGCTTTGGCCGGCTTCCCACGCCATCGCCACGCTGCTGCTCAGGTGATAGAGCGCCGAGGCGGCGCTGCGAGCCTGCGCTTCACCTGCTGCACCTTGGCCGGCCACCTGCGCGGCGAGGGCGCACACGCGGGCCAGCGTGCGGGTGAACACCTCGCGCGCCTGCGCATGCAGGGGCGTTTGCGCCAACAGGCCTTCCAGGTGCGCACGCAGCGCCGGCAGCGAGCCCTCGCGCGTGATGGCGCGCAACACGTCCAGCGCCACCATGTTGCTGGTGCCCTCCCAGATCGAACCCAGGTGCGCGTCGCGCAGCAGGCGGGCGTCGGCCCAGTCTTCGATGTAGCCGCAGCCGCCGCGCACCTCCATCGCGTCGCCCGTCACCTTGCGGGCGTCGCGGCAAGCGCGGAACTTGATCAGCGGCGTCAGGATGCGCACCAGCGGGTAAGCAGCGGCTTCACCATCATCCGAGCGCTTCAACGCGGCGGCGGTCTGGAACACCATGCTGCGTGCCTGCTCCATCGGCAACATCATTTTCAGCAACTGGCGGCGCATCAAGGGCAAGTCCACCAGGTGTTTGCCAAAGGCCTGGCGCTGGCTGGCGATGAACAGCGCTTCACTCACCGCGCGGCGCATCAGCCCGGCGGCGCGCACGCCGTTGGAGAGGCGCGAGTTGTTGATCATGTCGGCCATCTGCACAAAGCCGCGGCCACGTTCACCGACCAGCCAGGCGCGTGCGCCATTGAGCGTGATCTCGCCGCTGGCCATGGAGCGGGTGCCGAGTTTGTCTTTGAGGCGCACGATGCGGTGGCTGTTGGCCGAGCCGTCGGGCAGCTTGCGCGGCAACAGGAACAGCGAGAGGCCCTTGATGCCCGCTGCTTTTTCGCCATCGGCGTTTTCGGGGCGCGCCAGCACCATCGCCAAATCGGCGTCGGGGTTTGAGCAGAACCACTTGTCGCCGTGCAGGCGCCAGCTTCCATCTGAAGCCGTGCCATCTGCGGCCCCGCCATCCTGCACGGCGCGGGTCTCAGTGGCGGCCACGTCGGAGCCGGCGGCCTGTTCGGTCATGAACATGGCGCCTTGGTACAGCCCATCAAAATCCGTTGACGTGAGTTGCGGCAGGTATCGGGCCACCAGATCAGGCGCGGCAAATTTGCGCAGCGTGCGGGTGAGCGAGTCTGTCATCGAGAGCGGGCAACACACGCCAAACTCGGCCTGCACATACAAATACGTGAAGGCGTACTTCGCCGCGGGTGGCATGGCTTGGGGCCAGCCCAATACGCCGCTCCGATGCGACACGGCGGCGAGGCCAAACTCGCTGAAAGCCACGCGTTCGAGCTCCACGTACGCCGGGTGTTTCACGATGCGCTGCGCGTCCAGCCCGGCACGCGTGCGGTGCTCGAGCACGGGCGGGTTATGGTCAGCCGTGTGCGCCAGAGTGTCAAGCGCGCCGCCCGCGAGGCCGCCCATGCGTTCGAAGTGCGGCAGCAGGTGCGCCAGCAGGTCGCCTGGCAGGTAGATGCGCAGCAGCGCCAGCAGTTGCGGGTCGCTGGTGAAGAGGTTCACACCGTGCTGGTCTGGCACCGGGTGGGCGGTTGCAGGTTGGGCGGGCACAGGGTGGGCGTTTTTTTGGGCGGGTGGCATAGTCGTTAATATAGCCTTCGGCCCCGAGCCGTTGAACGTGGGTCCTTGGCCATCGGCCGTTTTGCACAGGAGTGAGACTTGGAAGCCTTGAAGCCTTATTTGCCGTTTGCCGCAACCTTTGCGGGTTACCTGATTGGCTCGCTCTCGTTCGCCGTCATCGTCAGCCGCGTCATGGGCCTGAACGATCCGCGCACCTACGGCAGCAAAAATCCCGGCGCCACCAATGTGCTGCGCTCCGGCAGCAAGGTCGCCGCAGTGGTGACGCTGCTGCTCGACGCGCTCAAGGGCTGGCTGCCCGTGGTGCTGGTGAAGGCTTGGGGTGAACCTTACGGCCTGGAAGAAGGCACAGTGGCGATGGTCGGGCTGGCCGCGTTTCTGGGTCACCTGTTTCCGGTGTTTTTCCGCTTCCAGGGTGGCAAGGGCGTGGCCACGGCGCTGGGGGTGTTGCTGGCGTTCAACTGGATTTTGGGGCTGGCGGCTGCGGCGTCCTGGGTCATCGTGGCGTTTTTCTTTCGCTACTCGTCACTCGCGTCCTTGGTGGCTGCGGTGTTCGCGCCGGTGTATTACCTGTTTGGCGATGGCGTTGCCTGGCGCCTGAGCAAACCGGTGATGCTGGCCATCTGCGTGATGACCTTTCTGCTGATCTGGCGCCACGCGCTGAACATCTCGCGCCTGGTCAAAGGCACCGAATCGCGGCTGGGCGCCAAAAAAGATCCAAAAAAGGATCCGAAAAAAGCCTGAATCAGCCTTGAAGTGCCGCGTGGGCGCTGAGCTGCAGCACCAGGTGGTGGTTCAACTGCAGGCGCACGGCTGAGGCCGCCAGCGCCGCCTGGATGCGTGGCTCGCTCACCGAGGTGCGGTGCAGCCGCGGTTGCGCCACCATGTCGCCCGCGCCGTCAATCACGATCGCCACGTGCGGCAGGTTCGAGACGCCCGAGCGGCGCATCACCACGGCGATGGCGCCGTTTTCCAGCCGCACGTAGGTGCCCGGCGGGTACAGCCCGACCACGCGGATCAGCGCGTGGCCCACGTCGTCAATGGTTTCCTTGTTGGCGCCCAGAATCGAGCGGATCGAATCGGCCGTGCTGCGCCCGGTGCGGGAGTGGCGCGGGCTGATCATCGCGGCGTAGCGGTCAACGATGCGCAAAATGCGCGCGAGGCGGAAATTCGGCAGCACCGTGTGCAGGTCGCCCTGGTCGGTGCGTTCGTCGTGGTGCAGCGAGACGACGTTGAGCCACAACTCGTTGTCGATGCCCAGGTTGGCCAGCATCAGGCTGCCCTTGGCCGAATGGCTGCGGATCAAGTCGAGCTGTTTCACGTTGGGCCGGTCGGCCTGGCCGGCCAGCTCGTCTTGCAGCTGCGTCATGGCGATGTTCATGGTGAGCGCTGCGCCGACCAGGCTGTTGCGCTCCATCGGCGTGAGCTTCAGGTCAACCGCCAGCAGGTGGCACAACACCGCGCTCACCAAAGCGTGCGAAGCGCTGTAACCCACGGGTGAGTTGGTGGCCAGCTGGAACAGAAGGTACAGGCCGATGTCCGGGTCGCGCTTCAGGAGCTGCTGCATCCAGCGGTCATACTGGCCCACACGTTGCTCGAATTCCTCGGCAAACTTGGGGCTGGACAGCAACATGCCCAGGCCGGCTTCCAGGTCAGACCACAAACTCAGCAGGTCTTCGTATTCGGTTTCGCTTTGAACAGTCATGGGCTCAATAGCGTTTGACCAGCACCAGCTGGTCGTTGGAGCGGTTCATCTCGAAACGCGAGAGAAAGCTGTTGCCCA
>JANMMR010000077.1:0-1675 GCA_031373455.1 Rhodoferax sp. | reverse complement strand
TGACTTAATATCCAAATAAATTCCACAAAGTTTATTAGAAATAAATAATCATGAATCCTGATTTCCAACCCAACCCGCCCCCATGAACAAAATCTGCATTTACGGCGCGGGCGCCATTGGCTGCTGGATCGGCGCGGGGCTGGCTGGCGCGGGCGCGCAGGTCAGCGTGGTCGCGCGCGGTGCCACGCTGCAGGCCATCCAGGCGCACGGCCTGCGCGTCCGGCGGGGTGATGCCGTCACGGCACACAAGGTGGCGGCCAGCGAGCAGCCGGCGGCGCTGGGCGTGCAAGACGTGGTGGTGGTTGCCGTCAAGGCGCCCGCGTTGACCGACGTGGCCCGCCACATCGCGCCGCTCATCGGGCCGCACACCCTCGTGTTGCCGGCCATGAACGGCGTGCCGTGGTGGTTTCTGCAGGGTTTTGGCGGCGCCTTCGCCGGCACGCGGCTCACGGCCGTCGACCCCACGGGCGAGATTGAAGCCGCCATCGCGCCCGCGCACGTGGTCGGCTGTGTGGTCCACGCCAGCGCGTCGACACCCGAGCCAGGGCTGGTGCAGCACCATTTTGGCAACGGGCTCATCATCGGCGAACCGTCGGGCCAGCCCAGCGCACGGGTGCAGGCACTGAGTGCGCTCCTGGTGAAAGCCGGGTTCAATGCCACGGTGTCCCCGCAAATCCAGAAAGACATCTGGTACAAGTTGTGGGGCAACATGTCGGTCAACCCGGTCAGCGCGCTCACCGGCGCCACCACTGATTTGATTTTGGGCGACGAGCTGGTGCGGGGTTTTGTCTCGGCCGTTATGCTCGAGGCCAAGGAGATTGGTGCGCGGCTGGGCCTGCCCATCGACCAGCAGCCGGCTGACCGCCACCAGGTCACGATGAAACTCGGCGCGTTCAAGACTTCCATGCTGCAAGACGTGGAGGCCGGCCGTGCGGTCGAGCTCGATGCGCTGGTCACCGTTGTCAAAGACCTGGGTACGCTCACCGGTGTGCCCACGCCGTTCACCGACGCGCTCCTGGGCCTGGCGCGCCTGCAAGCCCGCGGGATGGGTTTGTATCCGCAACCTTCGGTGAATTGACCAAGTCTCTGCAATTGACCTAAAGCCGACAATTGACATAAATTCGTTTTGACTCCAAAATGGCTTCTGCATCCATTTTGGAGCCAAAATGCCTAATTTATCGATCAAAGACGTGCCCGAAGCTTGGGCCGAAACCCTTCGCCAACGCGCGGCACGCAACCACCGCTCGCTGCAAGGGGAGTTGATGGCGCTGGTGGAAGGAGCGGTTCAGGCCACTGCCGCCACTGCTACGGTAGCGGGCTACCCTGACCCGCGATCACGCAGCAAGGGCACGGTGGTCGGTTATGACAGGCGGGGCCTGCCCGTCGTCCAGCGCGGCTGGAAGTCGGTTGAAGAAGTGTTGGCCACCATCCGCGCCAAATACCCGGAGCCTTCCACCGACGCGCCCACCAGCATCGATATTTTGCGTGGTGAGCGTGTGGCCCGTGACCAGCAGTTGAGCCGCCCTGCATGAGCGCCGAGCGCCCCGCCCTTTATGTTGCCGAGCCCTCCGCGCAATACCTGCTGATGCCGCCTTTGGTGGTGGATTGCAGTTTGCTCGCCAGCCTGCTTTTTCACGAGACCACACAAACCGATGCAGCGATGCGCATCGCCGGC
>JANMMR010000071.1:0-2029 GCA_031373455.1 Rhodoferax sp. | reverse complement strand
GCCACCCGGCCAGCGACACGCTGAAGAGCCCAAGATTATAGCCCATCCCGAACCCATGAGCTCCATCCGCCCGAGCGCCTACGCCGACTTGCCGGCCATCACCGCGATCTACGGCCACCACGTCTTGCACGGCACCGGGACCTTTGAGACCGAGCCGCCCACCGAGGCGGACATGGCCGCGCGCCGCGCCGACGTGCTCGCCAAGGGCCTGCCCTACCTGGTGGCCGAGCGGGATGGGCGGGTTTTGGGGTTTGCCTACTGCACCTGGTTCAAGCCGCGCCCAGCCTACCGCTTTTCAGCGGAAGACTCGGTCTATGTGGCGCACGATTCGCATGACCAAGGCCTCGGGCGCGCGCTTCTGGCCGAGTTGGCAAGCGTTGCCGAACGCGCGGGCGTGCGCAAGCTGATCGCCGTGATTGGCGACTCGCGCAACCTCGGTTCGGTGGGTGTGCACCGCTCAGCCGGGTTCACCGACGTCGGGGTGCTCAAATCCTGCGGCTGGAAGTTTGGCCAGTGGCTGGACGTGGTGCTGATGGAAAAACCACTGGGCCACAGTGACCGCACGCCGCCCGGCGCCACCCCATGAAAAACAAAACGCTCGCCGCGTGGCTGAGTTTTCTCGGCGGTCCCTTGGGCTTGCACCGGTTCTACCTGTTTGGTTTGGGTGACATGATCGGCTGGTTGCTGCCCATCCCCACCGCCTTGGGGCTTTACGGATTGGAACGCGTCAATCAACTGGGCCTCAACGACCGCCTGAGCTGGGTCTTGATTCCGCTCCTGGGCTTTACGATTGCCGGCTGCGCGCTGATGGCCATCATTTACGGCCTGATGACGCCGCAAAAGTGGAACACCCGCTTCAATCCCAAACTGAACGACGAAGCTGCGCCAGGAAGAACCAACTGGTTCACCATTGCTGCGGTGGTGCTCTCGCTGATGGTGGGCGCGACGGCATTGATTGCCAGCTTTGCCTTCAGCTTTCAGGCCTATTTTGACTACTCGATCGCCGAATCGAAAAAGCTGTCGCAGTAAATCGCCAGCGATTTGCCACTTGGCAACGGCCGACGGCGCTCAGAAAATCTGCAGGCTGATCCAGTAGGCCACCATGGCCATGAAGCCGCTGGCGGGAATGGTGAAGATCCACGCCCAGACGATGTTGCCCGCCACGCCCCAGCGCACCGCACTGGCGCGTTTGGCGGCGCCCACACCCACAATCGCACCCGTGATGGTGTGGGTGGTGGACACCGGAATGCCAAGGCCCGTGGCGATGAACAGCGTGATGGCCCCGCCGGTCTCGGCGCAGAAGCCGCCCACCGGTTTGAGTTTGGTGATTTTCTGGCCCATGGTTTTCACGATGCGCCAGCCGCCAAACATGGTGCCCGCCGCGATCGCGATGTAACAGCTGATGATGACCCAATACGGCGGCGCTTTGTCGCCCGTGGCGGCATACCCGGTGGCAATCAGCAGCAGCCAGATGATGCCGATGGTTTTCTGCGCGACGTTGCCACCGTGGCCCAGGCTGTATGCGCCGGCGGACAAGAGCTGCAGGCGCCGGAACCAGCCGTCCACCCGCGAAGGTGTGGTCTTGCGGAACAGCCAGGCCACCAGCAGCATCATCAAAGAGCCCAGCAGAAAACCCAACAGCGGCGACACAAAGATGAAGGCCACCGTGCGGAATATGCCAGTGGAGATCAGCGCACCGGTGCCGGCCTTGGCAATCACTGCGCCAACGATGCCGCCAATCAGCGCGTGCGACGAGCTGCTCGGAATACCGTAATACCAGGTGATGAAGTTCCAGGTGATGGCGCCGATCAGCGCGCCAAAAATCACATGCGTATCCACCACAGCCGGCAAGACGATGCCTTTGCCGATCGTGGCCGCAACGCTGAGCTGGAAGATGAAAATCGCGACGAAATTGAAAAACGCGGCAAACAACCCCGCCTGCCCCGGCCGCAGCACACCGGTGGACACCACCGTGGCGATGGAATTGGCCGCGTCATGGAAACCATTCATGAAGTCAAACGCCAGTGCC
>JANMMR010000053.1:0-2951 GCA_031373455.1 Rhodoferax sp. | reverse complement strand
GGCCGCGGCAGCGCCAGCACCTGGCTGCCGGTGCGGAACTGCAAACCCTCGCCATGGCCCGCGATCAGGTTCATCGGCGGCGAGCCGATGAAGCCTGCGACGAACGTCGTCGCCGGTGCCTGGTACACCTGCTCGGGTGTGCCGATCTGCTCGATCCGGCCGTCCTGCATGACGACGATGCGATCGGCCATGGTCATGGCCTCGACCTGGTCGTGCGTGACGTAGACCGTCGTCGTCTTGAGCCGCTGGTGCAGCGCCTTGATCTCAGCGCGCATGGAAACGCGCAGTTTGGCATCGAGGTTGGACAGCGGCTCGTCAAACAAAAATACCTTGGGGTCGCGCACGATGGCGCGGCCCATGGCCACCCGCTGGCGCTGGCCGCCTGAAAGCTCGCGCGGGTAGCGCTCCAGCAGGGCGTCCAGATTCAGGATGCGCGCCGCGTTGGCCACACGCTGCTGCGTCATGGCTTGATCGGCTTTGCGCAACTTCAGGCTGAAGGCCATGTTCTCGCGCACCGTCATGTGCGGGTACAGCGCGTAACTCTGGAACACCATGGCGATGTCGCGGTCCTTGGAGTCCAGCTCGTTGACCACGCGGCCATCGACCGCAATTTCGCCGGCAGTGATTTCCTCCAGGCCGGCCAACATGCGCAGCAAAGTTGACTTGCCGCAGCCCGATGGCCCCACCAGCACCACAAACTCGCCGTCGGCAATATCAAAGGATATACCGTGAATGACCTTGACCTTGCCAAAGCTTTTTTCGATTTTCTGGAACGACACATTGGCCATGAAGCGGCTTTCTTTTCGGGGGGTTCAGGACTTCACGGCGCCAGCGGTCAGCCCGGACACCATGTAGCGTTTGAATGCGTAATAAATGGCGGCAGGCGGCAGCGCGTAGAGGAAACCGGTGGCCATCAGCAACTCCCAGGGCGAATCGTCCGCCGCAAGGAAATTGCCCAGCGCCACGGCCAGTGTCAGGTCGGTTTCCTTGGAAAGGAGAAGAAACGCGTAGAGGTATTCATTCCATGCCAACAGCAGCGCATACGTGCCCACCGCCACCAGTGAAGGCACCATGAGCGGCAAATACACCAGCCGAAAGAGTTGCAGCGGCGTGGCACCGTCCATGCGGGCGGCCTCGTCGAGTTCAAAGGGCAGTTTGTCGGACGCCTGTTTGAGCACCCAGATGCAATACGGCGATGCAATGGTGACCATCGACAGGATCAAAGACCAGTGGTTGTTCAGCAGACCGTAAGTGGCCATGGTCTTGTACATCGGCACTGCCAGGAACGCCGCCGGTATGAAGTAGGTGAAAAGCGCCATATTCAACACCGTGCGTCCGCCGCGCACTTTGAGGCGGCTGATGGCGAAGGCGGCCATGGTGGCCACCACCAGGGTGAGGGCCCCCACCGCCAGCGCGATCCAGAGCGAATTTCCCAGTTGCTGCCAGAAATGGTTCAGGTAGAAATGTTTCTGGTTGAAGACATGGTCAAAGTTCTGGAGCGTCGGGTTTTTCGGCCACAAACGCCCCGAAGTAGCCGAATCCCGCTCGGAGATCGCGAACAGGAACATGTGGTAGACCGGAATGATCGTCCACAGGAACACCGGTATGCCAACCAACAGCAGCTTGGCCTCGGTGCTGACCTTTTTAAGCGTGATACGGCTCATTTGCTCAGGCGTTTCATCATGAAATAAACCAAGGGCAAAACCAGTGGCAGCGCGACGACGATGGAAGCCATGGCCACGTCGAGCTGGTCCAGCCGCAAATATCGGATGCCCAGCGTAGCCAGCACGTGTGTCAAATCAGCCGGGCCGCCACCTGTCAACAAATAGACGCTGTTGAAGTCACCCAGCGTCCAGATCATCGACAGGATAAGAGAGGTGACATACAGCGTTTTCATCGAAGGCCAGGTGATGAAGCGGAATTTCTGCCAGCTGCTGGCGCCGTCGACTGCGGCCGCTTCGTATTGCTCTTGCGGAATCGCCATGCGGCCAGCAACCAGAATCAGTGTCCAGAATGGCAAGGACTTCCAGATGTGCATCAGCATCGAAAACGAAAGCGCCATGGTTGGGTCATTCAGCCAATTGGGGCCATCCAGCCCGGTGGTTTTGAAAATGAGCTGGTTGATCACACCCCACTCGGGGTTCAACATGAAACGCACCGACAAAATCGTCGGGATGGAAGGCACAGCCCAAGGCAGGATGAACAACACGGAGAGGATCTTGATCCACCAGCGCGTCTGCACAAAAAAACCCGAGAGAAAGAGGGCAATGACCATTTTCAAATTGATGGCCACCACCAGGAAGATGATGGTGTTGACGACACTCCGAAAGAAAATCGGGTCGGCAAACAGCTTGACGTAACTCTCCGGGTTCCGGGCCAGCCACAGGCCATAACCGACCGGGTACAACACCAGCACCACAAACACCAGCAAATACGGCACAACGAAAAGCCGGCCCCAGAACTCCCATTGAGAAACCGAACGGGAGGCCGGCCTGGGCGTTGAGGCGCCTGCAACTGCAATGGCTAAAGACTGGGTCATAAACAATTCGTTAACGGGAACGGCGGCCACAGCAAGTTGCCGCAGCCGCCATTTTTGTCATTCCGCTCAAGCTGCGAAAGACAAGGTCAATCTGCCAGCCATCAGTTGGCGACAGTCTTGATGCGGGCGATCATTTCGTCAACCGCCTTGTCAACCGGCACCTTTTCCGACAACACACGGTTGGCCGCCTTGGCCCAGACGTTTTCGTTGTTCAACACCGTGAACTTGTAGTTCTTGGTGAATTCGAATGGCGACGTGCCGGCCATGAATTGGTTGTAAACCGCCAGGCGGTGCGGGTCACCCTTCCAGAACGCGCTTTGCTGAGCCGCTTTGGTAACGGGGAACCAGCGGCCGAGGGAGCCTTCCACATATGGCGTCAGGTTGGCGTCGTCGAGCATGAAGGCGACAAATT
>JANMMR010000619.1:0-14023 GCA_031373455.1 Rhodoferax sp. | reverse complement strand
ATCAAGACCAAGATCGAGCTCGAAGCGGTTGAGTTTGAGGAAGACCAGCCCGACATCCGCCGGCAAGGACGCATCAACGATGGCCGCCGCATGTACGCCGGGCGCGACGATGCAGAAGAGTCCCGCGAAGCACCCCGCACGGGCCGGCGCGACGAAGCGCAAGGACGCACCGAAGGGCGGGATTTTTCCAGGCCGCCGAGACGCGATTTTTCACGCGACCACGCCCGGCCGGCGCCGGTGCAGCGCGACCCGTTTTTTGACAAACCATATGAGCCCAGCGTATCGGCCGATACACCGGCGCCCGCATGGGAACCCGCTGTGAAGCGCACCAGCCGTAGCATTTCGGCGAATATCAAAACCCGCGTGCGGGTGGCTGCTTTGTTCAAGGCAGAATAATTATTTGTTGAGTTATGCTTTAGAGATTTTTTGCTATCAAGTCACGTAAATGTTTAATAGTTCGCTATTAAAATATTATATAAATTGATCAAAATTTAAACTAAAATTTCTCTATAATTGCATTTTAACAAGTTTTTGCTCGAAATTGGACGACCGCTGGTCTCGAGAACCTGGTTGGCATTTCCAGTAGGCGAGCCATACGAAGTTGCTAAGCCGTTAAGCCGCTTCGCACTTCACCTGAATCAATTCACCCGGCCAGCCCGCCGCACCGTCACGCGACTTCGGCGGCAACCGCAAGGCGCTCAGGCAACCGCCCCAAACGCAGCCCGAATCCAGACTGAGCAGATCCGGCCGGTCCAGCCAGCCCAGGGTTGACCAGTGGCCAAACGCCAGTACCGCGTTGGCGGTCTGGCGGGCAGGGGCCTCAAACCACGGCACGTAGCCCGGCGGTGCGTCGATGGCGCGCAGGCCCTTGGCTTCAAACTCCATGTCACCGGCAGGCGTGCAAAAACGGATGCGGGTGAGGGCATTCACGATCACGCGCAGGCGCGCGAAACCGCTGAGCGAGTCATGCCAGGCGCGCGGCTCGTTGCCATACATCTGGTGCAGGAAATCGCCCCAGTCTGTGCTTTGCAGGACGGCCTCGACTTCACCGGCCAGCGTCAGGGTTTGCGCCACAGTCCATTGCGGCAATACGCCCGCGTGGACCATCAAGACCGGTTGCGCTCCGCTCGAATCCAGCAAGGCCAGGCGCTGGTGTCGCAGCCAGTGCAACATCGCTTCACGCTCGGGCGCGGCGAGCACGTCGGCAATGGTGTCGCCACCGTGCGGCTGGCGCACGCCGTGGGCACAGGCGAGCAAATGCAGGTCGTGGTTGCCCAAAAGGCAGCGGGCCGCGTCGCCACAGGCCATCAGGCGGCGCAACACGCCGGCTGAATCGGGCCCGCGGTTGACCAGGTCACCCAGCACATAGAGTGTGTCGCGGCTCGCCGAGAAAGAAATTGCGTCCAGCAGGCGCCCCAAAGCGGCGTTGCAGCCCTGCACGTCGCCAATCAAGTAAAGTGCCACTGTGTCTATTCTCCTGCGTGCTTGATGGAATTTTTGCTGATTGTGCTGCTCACCCTGCTCAATGGGGTGTTTGCCATGTCCGAGCTGGCCATCGCTGCCAGCCGCAAAGCACGTTTGAACGCCATGGCCGAAGCCGGTGACCTGGGCGCCGCAGCGGCGCTTACCCTGATCGAACACCCGACCAATTTTCTCTCCACCGTTCAGGTGGGCATCACGTCAATCGGCGTGCTCAACGGCATTGTCGGCGAGGCCGCCTTCAGCGCCGGGCTGGGCGAATGGATCCAGGGCTTTGGCGTGTCTGAAAAGGCTTCGGCGATCTCGGCCACCGCTATAGTGGTGACGATCATCACCTTCACTACCATCATTTTTGGCGAGCTGGTGCCCAAACGCATCGGCCAGCTGTACCCCGAGCTGGTGGCGCGCCTGGTGGCGCGGCCAATGATCTGGTTGGCCAAAGCGGCGCGGCCGTTTGTGCGCCTGCTATCGGCCACCACGCAGGGCACCCTGAAGCTGATGCGCATCGACACGCGTGGCGCGCGCGCCGTAACCGAAGAGGAAATCACTGCCAGCCTGGAAGAGGGCCTGGACGCTGGTGTGATCGAGCAACACGAGCACCAGATGGTGCAAAACGTCTTTGGGCTGGATGACCGCCCGCTCACCTCGCTGATGGTGCCGCGGCTGGACATCGAGTGGCTGGACGCCAGCCTCACCGTGGCGCAAAGCCTGGACCTGGCCAAAACCTGGGGCGAAGCGCGCTCGCACTCCTGGTACCCGGTGTGCCGTGGTTCGCTCGACGATGTAGTGGGTGTCATCAGCGTGGGCAAACTGCTGCAACTCGGGCACGACCACCAGGGCGGCATCGGCGAGCAGACCCACGCGGCCAACTTTGTGCCCGAAACCCTCAGCGGCATGGAGCTTTTGGAGCAGCTGCGCAAACGCTCGGGGCGCATCGTTTTTGTGGTCGACGAATACGGTGTGGTGCAGGGTCTGGTGACGCCGGCCGATTTGCTCGAGGCGATCACTGGCGAGTTGCAACCGACGACCCAGGTGGAAGCCTGGGCCACGCAGCGCGAGGACGGCTCCTGGCTGCTCGATGGCCTGATGCCTGTGAACGAGCTCAAGGCGCGCTTGGGCATAGACGACCTGCCCGACGAAGACAAGGGCCGCTACAACACCGTGGCGGGCCTCCTGATGGCCGTCTCGGGCCGCCTGCCGGATATTGGCGAACGCATCGAGAGCGCCGGTTGGCAGTTTGAAGTGGTTGACGTGGATGGGCGGCGCATTGACAAGGTGCTGGCCGCGCCGGCTCAAATCCGCCCGGAGAGCCAATAAGCGAAGTAGCCGATCGACTCGTGCAGCACGTAGTGCCACTTCTCCACGCCGAGCGTCATTGAATAACCGCCCCAGTCTGGTTCGTTGGCAGTGCGGAAATCAACCGGGTAGGCCGTCACGTTCCAGCCAGCCTTGCGGAACACCCCCATGGAGCGCGGCATGTGCGCGGCCGTGGTGACCAGCAGCCAAGGCTGTTTGGGGTCAACACCCGGCAGCGAGGCTGTCATCACCGCGTTGTCGTAGGTGGTGCGGGAGGCGGATTCGTACAACACGCGCGCCGGGTCCACGCCCATCAGGTCAAAGAAGATCCGGGCGCGGTCGGCCTCGGTGTATTTGGCCCAGCTCAAGTTGCCTTCGCCGCCGGTAAAGACCAGTTTGAGGTGAGAGTTGCGCTGCAACAGGGCGATGGGAACGACCATGCGCTCGGCGGCTTGGGTCAGCGCGATTTGCCCGGGCTTTTCCCACAACGCCGACGAGCCCAGCGCGCCGCCCAAGACCACCACACCCACGTAAGGCTTCAAACTGGCTTCGGGCGGAATGGCGGGGTATTGCGATTCAAGGCGATGCAAAGCCTTGTCGACCGGGCCTTCCCAACCGGTGAGCAACAGCACCAACAGCGCCGACCAGCACAGTACCAGGCCGAACCTGCGCCAGGTGCGCAAACACACCAAGCCGGCCAGCAGCAGCAGGATCGCCCAGCATATCGGCTGGGTGGCAAAAGACAGGAGTTTGGAGGCGAGGAACATGGTGTCGTTGCGACACGGCGAAGCCTGCAAAATGGTGCCGGAGAGATGAATCGAACACCCGACCTTCTCATTACGAATGAGCTGCTCTACCGACTGAGCTACACCGGCACAAGCCTTCGATTATAGCCCGGCAAAATTGGGCAGGGTCACTGGCCTCGGTGGTAACTGGTGACGCGGTCCACCTCATTTTTCGAACCGAGGATCACACTGACGCGCTCGTGCAATTTGCCGGGCTGGATATCCAGAATGCGCTCCTTGCCATTGGTGGCGGCACCGCCGGCCTGCTCGATCAACCAGCTCATCGGGTTGGCCTCGTACATCAGGCGCAATTTGCCGGGTTTCTCGGGCTCGCGCTGGTCCCACGGGTACATGAACACGCCGCCGCGCGTGAGAATGCGGTGCACATCGGCCACCATGCTGGCGATCCAGCGCATGTTGAAATCCTTGCCGCGCGGCCCGGTCTGGCCGGCCAGGCATTCCTCGATGTAGCGCTTCACTGGTGGCGCCCAGTGGCGCATGTTGCTCATGTTGATGGCAAACTCCTTGGTGTCGGCAGGAATGCGCACGTCTTCCTGTGTCAACACGAAGGAGCCTTGTTCCCGGTCCAGTGTGAACATGGCCACGCCGTCGCCCACGGTGAGAACCAGGGTGGTTTGCGGGCCATACACGCAGTAACCGGCGGCGACCTGCTTGCTGCCGGCTTGCAAAAAGTCGCCTTCATCCACGCCCCGGTCGTCTTCCGGCATCTTGAGCACGCTGAAAATGGTGCCGATGCTCACGTTCACGTCGATGTTGCTGGAGCCATCGAGTGGGTCGAACAAAAGCAAATATTCGCCTTTGGGATAGCGGTTAGGCACCACATAGATTCCCTCCATTTCCTCTGAGGCCATGGCCGCGAGGTGCCCACCCCATTCATTGGCTTCAATCAACACTTCATTGGCAATGATGTCGAGTTTTTTCTGCACCTCGCCTTGCACATTTTCGGAACCCGCTGTGCCCAGCACGCCACCCAGAGCGCCTTTGTTCACCGCCTGGCTGATGCTTTTGCAGGCCCGTGCCACAACTTCAAGCAGCAGCCGCAGCTGGGAGGGAATGTGCCCGTCGATGCGCTGCTTTTCGACCAGGTAACGCGTCAGTGAAATTCTGGATGTCATCTCAATCTCCCAATGCCCGGCTCACGACTTCGCGCACATCGTTGCTCAAATCGGTTTTGGCCGCCACGCGTTTGATGGCCTCGTGCGCCGCGCTGCGGTACGGTTCGGCCAGACGGCTCCAGCGGTCCAGGGCGCGCGCGAGGCGGGCGGCAACCTGTGGGTTGAACGCGTCTATCTCCATCACCCGCTCGCTCCAGAAGACATAACCGGCCGCATCGCGGCGGTGAAACGCACCCGGGTTGGCGTTGCAGAAACTGAAGATCAGGCTGCGCGCCCGGTTCGGGTTTTGCAGGTTGAAGTCAGGGTGGGCCATGAGCTGGCGCACCACCGGCAAGACGTGGCCGTCGCGGTCAATGGCGCCGGCTTGCAAGGCAAACCACTTGTCGATGGCCAGCGCATCGCCCTTGAACAACCCATGGAACTTCTGCAGTGCTTCCCTGGCGAGCGGATGGCCGGAGCCAATCAGCGCAACCAGTGCGTTGCTGCGGTCGGTCATGTTGCCGGCCGAATCAAACCTGCGCATGGCGGCAAGCGGCCACGGCGAATCGCCCTTCTCGTCTGCCGCCAGGCAGAGCTGCGACAGGGCGAGGCCGGTCAAACCGCGGCGGCCGGCAGAAAGGGGGTCGGGTCTGTAATTTCCAGTGTCCTGGTGGGTTTCAAAGACCCATTCCCAATCGGCATACAAGTCGGCGGCCAGTTGCGCGCGCATCGCTTCGCGAACCGCGTGCACCCGCTGCGGGTCCACCACGTCGAGTTGTTCGGCGATGTAGGTCTCAGAGGGCAGCGTGAGCACCAGCTCCTTGAACGCCGGGTCGAGATCCGGGTTGCGCAAGACTGCGCGCAATGCCGATACACACGGCTCTGTGAGAGGTCTGGACGCCAACGCGGGCGCGCCCGCATTCAGGGTGGCCAAAGCGTAACGAAGCATCAACCTTTGGCCAGCTTCCCAGCGGTTGAACGCGTCGGAGTCGTGGGCCAGCAGGTGGAGAAGGTCCGCGTCGGAGTAGTCGATATCCAGCGTCACCGGCGCCGAAAACCCGCGCAGGATGGATGGAACGGGCGCCTGTTGCACATTGATGAAAGTCAGCGTCTCACTGGCCTGTGTCATCACAAATACGCGCGAGGTTGCACCGGGCACCGACTCCTCGGCCAACTGGAGGGGCAGGTCGCGGCCGGCGGCATTGAGCAGGCCGATTTCGAGCGGAATCACAAACGGTTGTTTCACCGGCTGGCCCGGCGTGGGCGCGCAGGTTTGCGTCAAGGCAAGGCGATAGACCTGGTTTTGGGCGTCATAGTCGCCCACTGCCGTGACTTTGGGTGTGCCCGCCTGGCTGTACCAGAGTTTGAACTGCGGCAACAGGTGACCCAGGTCGGATTGCAGGTTGGCGTCGGCCATGGATTGTGCAAACTCATCGCAGGTGACAGCCTGGCCGTCGTGGACGCCGAAATACAGCGCCATGCCCCGTGCGAACCCGGCACGCCCCACGAGCGTCTGCATCATGCGCACGACCTCGGCGCCTTTTTCGTAGATCGTAACTGTGTAGAAATTGTTGATTTCCAGGTAACTGTCCGGGCGCACCGGGTGTGCCATGGGACCGGCGTCTTCCGGAAACTGCGCGGTACGAAGAACCTTCACGTCGTCGATGCGCTTGACGGCACGGGCTGACGGCTCCCGGCACAGGTCCTGCGAGAACTCCTGGTCGCGGAACACCGTCAGGCCTTCCTTCAGGCTCAGCTGGAACCAGTCGCGGCAGGTGATGCGGTTGCCGGTCCAGTTGTGAAAGTACTCGTGGCCCACCACGCTTTCAATGTTGGCGTAGTCTGCGTCGGTTGCCGTGGCCTGACTGGCCAGCACGTATTTGGTATTGAAGATGTTCAGGCCTTTGTTTTCCATGGCACCCATGTTGAAGTCGCTCGTGGCGACAATCATGAATCGTTCCAGGTCAAGCGGCAAATTGAAGCGCGCTTCGTCCCAGGTGACGGAGGCCATCAGGGAATTCATCGCGTGTTCGGTTTTGTCGAGGTCGCCCGGGCGCACGTACACCTGCAACAGGTGGTCTTTGCCGTTGCGTGAAAGGATGCGCTGCTCCCGGCACACCAGTTGCCCGGCGACCAGGGCGAAGAGGTAACACGGTTTCTTGTGCGGGTCGACCCACTTGGCAAAGTGCCGCCCGGCATTTTCTGCGCCGGGCAGGTCACCGTGGTCGACCAGATTGCCGTTTGACAACAGCACCGGGTATTTGGCCTTGTCGGCCTTCAAGGTCACGGTGTACAGGGCCATCACATCCGGGCGGTCCAGAAAATAGGTGATGCGCCGGAATCCTTCGGCTTCACATTGCGTGAAAAACGAGCCGTTACTGACATACAAACCCATCAGTTTGGTGTTTTTGGCGGGCGCGCAGGTGGTGAATATCTCCAGGTCAACCGGATCACTGCCTTCGGGCAGGTTTTCCAGAACCAGCTGCTTGCCGTCCATCCTGAACGAGGTTCCCTGGCCGTTGACCAGGACACGCGCCAGATTGAGTTCTTCACCGTCCAGACGCAGGGCCTGGGCCGGGGCCGCGCCATTGCGGCGCAGGCGCATCTTGTTCAAAACCCGTGTCTTGGCGGGGTCGAGGTCAAATGTCAGGTCCACCGTGTCGACGAACCACGCCGGCACCGTGTAGTCTTCCCGGCGCGTTACCGCCGCAGCGCCTTCACCATCACGAAAAAGCAACATTCAAAGTCTCCAGAAATTTTTTATCGAGCAATTCATCAAAGTTTCGGGCGTGCGCCAACACGTGCGGGCCCGACAACTCAGCCGGTGTGTAACTGGTGCAGATCGCCACCGCGTGCATGCCGGCCCGGCGCGCTGCTTCAATGCCAAAGGGTGCGTCTTCAAAAACAATACAGCGCCCGGGTGTCGTTCTCATTCTCCGGGACGCTTCCAGAAATATCGCCGGCTCGGGCTTCCCGGCCAGGCCTTCGTCGCCACCCACCACGGCGTGCGGCGTGTAGGGCAGCTTCAGGTGAGAAAAGGCAAACGCGATGTTGTGCCTGTCCCCGGCCGTTCCCACGCCAATTTTCAATGCGTTGGCAAGTGCCTCTTGCGAAAAGACCTTGAAGCCGGCAACTTCGGTAAACACCGGCGCAAACAACTCGCGGTAAATGGCTTCCTTTTCGGCGATCAACGCCCAGGCTTCTTCGTGCGCAACTTTGCGTGCAAACAGCTCGTTCATGCATTCCGCGCCAGTTCTGCCGGTGGTGCGCGCGAGCAAATCGGCCACGTCGATGGTGATACCGTGGCGGCGGGTGAACTCAATCCAGCTGGTTGCGTGAAAAGGCATGGAGTCGATCATGGTGCCGTCCATGTCGAAAATCAGCGCTTCGGTGACTGGCCGCTCCCCCATCTCAGACCCCTTGCTTCAGTGAGGCTTCGATGAACGGGTCCAGGTCGCCATCGAGCACCTTTTGCGTGGCCGAGGTTTCGTAGTTGGTGCGCAGATCCTTGATGCGGCTGTTGTCCAACACGTAAGAGCGGATCTGGTGGCCCCAGCCGACATCGGTCTTGGTGTCTTCGAGCTTCTGCTGTGCTTCCTGCTGTTTGCGCAATTCGAAGTCGTACAGGCGCGAGCGCAGGCGCTTCCACGCCACGTCGCGGTTGCTGTGCTGGCTGCGGCCGTCCTGGCACTGCACCACGATGCCGGTGGGCAAGTGGGTAAGGCGCACGGCCGAGTCGGTTTTGTTGATGTGCTGGCCACCGGCGCCACTGGCCCGGAAGGTGTCGGTGCGAACATCGGCCGGGTTGATGTCAATCTCGATCGAATCGTCCACTTCAGGGTAAACAAACACACTGGCAAAACTGGTGTGGCGCCCACCCGAAGAATCGAACGGGCTCTTGCGCACCAGGCGGTGCACGCCGGTTTCGGTGCGCAGCAGGCCAAATGCGTATTCACCTTCGATCTTGATCGTGGCGCCTTTGATGCCCGCCGTGTCGCCTGCGGTTTCATCTTCAAGCGTGGCTTTGAAGCCCTTGCGCTCGGCATACCGCAAATACTGGCGCAGCAGCATGCTGGCCCAGTCGCAGGCTTCGGTGCCGCCCGCGCCGGCCTGGATGTCCAGGAACGCGTTGAGCGGGTCGGCCGGGTTGTTGAACATGCGCCGGAACTCCAACTGCTCCACGATGGCGGCGAGCTTCGCGGCGTCGGCGTCGATGGTCAGAAGGCCGGTTTCATCACCTTCCTCTTTCGACATGTCGTAAAGCTCGGAATTGTCTGACAGCTCAGCGGTCAGATTGTCCAGCGTGCCGACCACGTCGTCGAGCGATTTCTTCTCTTTGCCCAGCTCTTGGGCGCGTTTGCTGTCGTTCCAGACGGTTGGGTCTTCCAGCGACGCGTTGACGGTTCTCAGCCGCTCTGCTTTGGCAGGGTAGTCAAAGATACCCCCGTAACTCTTGCGTGCGGGCGCTCAGGTCTGCGAGCCGGGTGCCAATTTGGTTGATGCGTTCTGCGTCCATGAGGGGCCTTGAATGGTGGGTGTGCCGCTGTGTGCACGAAACCGCCTATTTTCGCACGCCGCCACCGGGCCGGATTCCGCCCGATTTGCCTCTGGATTCAGGCCACAAAATCCTCGATCAGGCGGGCCAGTTGGTGCGGCTGGTCGTGATGGAGCATGTGGCCGCAATCTGTCATTTTGATGCGTTTGACGTTGGGCACTGCATTGAGGCGCTCATGGAACTCCTCCAAGGTGAAGCGGGTTTTGTACCAGCCCTCCATGGAGTTGTCGCTGGCTTCGACAAAGAGTGTGGGCGCCGTGTTGGCCGCGTACAGTGCCAGAACCTCTTCCACGCGGATCAACAACGCGCCTGTGATCTTGTGCGCCGCGTCACCGAGTATTTCCCACTTCCCGGCCTTGTTCTCCACCGCCCAGTGGTGCGCCAGCCACGTGGCCCGGTCGCGCCCGGCCTGGTCGCGCGCCAGGCGCGGGTTGGTTTTCATCAGGCGCTGGGCCACGCCGTCGGCGCTGTCATACGGCTTCAAGCCCATCTCGCCACGCCCGAAGGCCTTGAGCTCGTCCATCCAGGTGGCCAGGCGTTTGGGTGCGCTGGTGGGGCGCATGGCCGGGGTTCCAAAACCTTCCAGATTGACCAGCCGGCGGATGCGTTCAGGCCGCGCCCCGGCGTAGTGCATCACCACATTGCCGCCCAGGCTGTGGCCCACCAAATCGACTTGTCCGGCGTTGGGCGCGTAGTGATCCAGCAAAAAATCAAGGTCGGCCAGGTAGTCGGCAAACCAGTAGTTGTCTACCGGGGCGGCGGTGGTCAGGCCGTAACCGCGCCAGTCGGGGGCGATGATGTGCCGGCCCCTGACGAAGTCTTCTGAAAATGCGTCCACCAGGAACTGGTAAGAGGCCGCCACGTCCATCCAGCCATGCACCAGCACCAGGGGCGCCCGTTCAGGGTTGGGCTCACCCCAAACGCGGGTGTGGTAGCTGAGGTTGCGGATCGGGACAAATTCGCTTTTGGGAATGCGCAGGGCTTGGTACATTTGGCCAATGATACGAAAGTGCCTCGGGACTGTCAGTCAAAACAGGGACAACTACGCGCACCTGCACAGCCGGTTTGCCTGGCAGGTGCCCGAATCTTTCAACATTGCCCACGAATGTTGCGCACGCTGGGCGAACCAGCCCGGTACCGCCCAAAACGTGGAGGTTCTGGCCTGGTCTGCGGCGCCTGGCGAGGAAGAGTCGCTCTCGCACACGTATGCCGACCTGCAGCAACAGGCCAACCGCCTCGCCAATGTGCTGCAAGCGGGTGGCGTGAAACGCGGCGACCGCGTTGCCATCGTCATGCCGCAGCGCTTCGAAACCGCCGTGGCCTACATCGCGGTGCTGCAAATGGGCGCCGTGGCGATGCCGCTGTCGATGTTGTTCGGCCCCGAAGCCCTGGATTACCGGCTGGCTGATGGCCAGGCCGTGGCAGCAATTTGCGACAGCGAAGCCTTCGCCAGCGTCCGGGCGGTGCGCGGCAATTGCCCCCTGCTGCGCACTTGTGTGGTGGTGGGGCCAGGAGCGGTGGGTGGCGACTCGGTTGATTACGCCGCGAGCCTTGCCAGCGCTTCAGGCCGGTTCGCGCCCGTGCAAACCCAAGCCAACGATGCCGCTGTGTTGATTTACACCAGCGGCACCACCGGTCCCCCCAAAGGCGCGCTGATTCCGCACCGCGCGCTGCTTGGCAACCTCACCGGGTTTGTGGCGAGCCAGAACTGGTTTGGCTTTGACGGCGCTGCCAATGCGTCGACCCAAGCCATCTTCTGGTCCCCGGCTGACTGGGCCTGGACCGGGGGGCTGATGGATGCGCTGTTGCCCACGCTCTATTTCGGCCGCCCCATCGTCGCCCACAATGGCCGCTTCAGCCCCGATGGCGCACTGCAGCTGATGCAGGACTGCGCTGTGACGCACAGCTTCATTTTTCCGACAGCGCTCAAGGCGATGATGAAGACCTTCCCCGGCACGGGGCAAGTTACCGTCCGGCAACAATTCAACCTCAAACTGCAAGCCATCATGAGCGCCGGCGAGGCCGTGGGTGACGCGGTATTTGACTACTGTGAAAAGCAGCTTGGCGTGCGCCCGAATGAAATGTTCGGGCAAACGGAAATCAACTACATCGTCGGCAACTGCGGCAAATATTGGCCGTCAAAGCCGGGCAGCATGGGTCGCCCGTATCCCGGTCACCGTGTCAAGGTGATCGACGACGCCGGCCAGGAATGCGCGGTGGGCACACCCGGCGACGTGGCGGTGAACCGGTTTGACATCCACGGCCACCCCGATCCAGTGTTCTTCCTGGGCTACTGGAACAACGAAGCCGCCACCGCCGCGAAATACACCGGCGATTGGTGCCGCACCGGCGATATTGCGGTGCGCGATGCGGATGGATACCTCTGGTACCAGGGCCGCTCGGACGACATGTTCAAGGCCGCCGGCTACCGCATTGGCCCGGGCGAGGTGGAGAACTGCCTGGTCAAACACCCGGCCGTGGCCAACGCCGCCGTGGTGCCCAAGCCCGACGCGGCGCGTGGCGCGCTAGTCAAGGCCTACGTGGTGCTTGCTCCTGATTATGTAGCTGCGCGCGAAAATTCGGCGAGAGGCGAAGCACAGTTTGATAAAAACCTTGTCGCTGAGCTGCAAGCCCATGTCAAAGGCAAACTCGCGCCCTACGAATACCCGAAGGAGATCGAGTTTGTCGATGCGCTGCCCATGACGACCACCGGCAAGGTGCGGCGCCGCGTGTTGCGCCTGCAGGAAGAAGAGCGGGCGCGGCGCCAAGCGCTTGCGTGAGCGGCAGCGCAAACTTTCGCGCGCCCGTAAACTCATTGCCTGTTTCATCCTGCGAATTAAAGCCCGACCCTCATGAAAAACATCCAACTCGGGCAAAGCGCCCTTTCCGTCTCGCCCATTTGCCTGGGCACCATGACTTTCGGCGAGCAGGTTAACGAAGCCACCGCCCACGCCATCCTGGACCGGGCGCTGGAGCGCGGCGTCAACTTCATCGACACCGCCGAAATGTATTCGGTGCCAACCCGCGCCGAGACCTACGGCGCCACTGAAAAAATCATCGGCAACTGGTTCGCCAGCCGCCCCGGTGCCCGGCAAAAAGCGGTGCTGGCCAGCAAACTCGCCGGCCCCTCGCGCGGCATGGGCTGGGTGCGCAATGGCAGCAGCCAGGTCACACAGCAAGACATCGTGGACTCGTGCAACGCCTCGCTCAAGCGCCTGCAGACCGACGTGATCGACCTGTATCAAATCCACTGGCCGGTGCGCCATGTCCCCGCCTTTGGCGTGATGTATTTTGATGTCGCCAAAGACGTGCAGGTGACGCCGATTCTGGAGCAGCTTCAAGCGCTGGATGGCCTGGTCAAGGCCGGCAAGATCCGCGCCATTGGCCTCTCCAACGAATCGCCTTATGGTGTGCACGAATTTGTGCGGCTGGCCGAACAGCACAATCTGCCGCGCATTGCCACCGTTCAAAACCCGTATTGCCTGATTAACCGCACCATGGACAACGGCCTGGACGAGACCCTGCACCGTTTGAACGTCTCCTCCATCCCGTATTCACCGCTTGGGTTTGGTTTGCTCACCGGCAAATACGACGAATCCGGCACCAGCGGCCCGGGTGCGCCGATACAAGCGCGCATTACCAAATTTGAGACCATGCGCAAGCAGCGCTGGGGCCGTGACGATGCGCTCAACGCCGCCCGCCTGTACAACGCGCTGGCACGCCAGCATGGCATGACGCCAACGCAGATGGCTCTCGCGTTCTGCTACACCCGCTGGCACGTGGCCAGCACCATCATTGGCGTGACCACACTGGCGCAGCTGGATGAAAACCTGGACGCCTGGGGCACGGTTTTGTCGCCAGAGGTGCTGGCGGAAATCGACAAAATCCGCTGGGTGAATCGGGATCCGGCGCAGTAATTTGTGTCCCGATCAGGTCTATTGATCGGGCAATTCGCGGGTTGTGTTGTGTTCCGGGCTGGCTGCGCGAGACGGTGCGCGCCTGCCGACCCTGCTGCGGGGGCCCTTCGGGCTGCCTTGCGGTGCTCGAATCTGGCGGGAATCCGCTCGAACTCGCTGCGCTCAGACAATCGCGGATTCTGATCCGCCAGCTTCTGCGCTCCTCAGCCCCGCAGAAGGGATCGCCAGTCGCGCACCGTCTCGCGCAGCGGGGTTGATTCTTAGTTGGATTTTTTGGTTGACGCCCATAGCCTAAATTGATACTTATCGTCGGCACGGTTAGGCCGTATGCCAAGGTCATCACGAATGGCATACATCAACTCAGTGAGTAACTTGTCATGGCGATCAGCACTCTTGCTCATATTTGAATCTGCAATCTCGTCAAGAAGCGCCCGCAATCCGACCAACACCGGCGGTGCACCTACCAACAAAATGTAATTTACGGTATGAGCAAAATTATTCTTTGCATCACTTGTTGGCTGCCTTTCGGCTACTGCACTCATCGCACCCAACAACTCCTTGTAAGCATCAAGCTTTTGCTTCCGCCACTCGGCTTGGTGCTCCTTTTTCTTAGTCAGAAAAAAAGTGAGCGCGCTTGCAGTAAGACCAGCAGCTGCTGAAATTATCGCGATAAGAAGTGGCGTATCCATGAAGCAAAACTAGTTGTCAAAAAATTGAAATTGCGAACCAAACTTGGACTCGATTCTAGAGTGCGATCAAAGTAACAGGCTCTATCTTTTCGACCCCAAGCCGGGCAAGCGGTGCGCCCTTGGCGATCCCTTCTGCGGGGCTGAGGAGCGCAGAAGCTGGCGGATCAGGGCTTGCGATTGTCTGAGG
>JANMMR010000586.1:0-3478 GCA_031373455.1 Rhodoferax sp. | reverse complement strand
GGTTGAGCCCGGCGTCGAGCGCGCGTTCGACCTTGACGTCAAACCAGCTTTCGATCGAGCGCGAGACAAACTGGTACGACACGACATAAATCAGCAGGCCCGGCGCGAACCCGGCCAGGGCAAACACCGCCGCCAGACGCACCAGCAAGCGGCTGCCAAAGCGGCCCTGGCGCAGCCGCAGCCACAGGCGAAGGGCGATCCAGGCGATGGCACCGAGCAGCAACACGGCCACCACCACATTGAGCTGGAACAACAGCTGGTAATTGCGTTCGTACAACTCGCGGTTGTTGGTGGCCTGGGTCAACAGAAACAACAACACGAGGCCGATGGCGGCCATGGCGGCAACACCCACACCCAGCGTCCAGCGCATCGCCCGCGAGCTCTGGGGCGGAAGGGGGTGCGCGCTGGGTTGCATGGCGCTGGGTTCCATGGTGCTGTCTGGCGGTGGCAGGCTCACCGTGCGCCCGGCGTGCTGGCCAGACCAATGGGTTGCACGGCGCTGGTAAAAATATTCCAGTCTGCCTGGCCCAACACGCCGATCTGGAACGGCCGCGGAAGTTGCGAGAGATCGAGCCGGAAGCGGAACTCCACACTGGCGCGCGGGTCGCCTTCGAGGTCGCCCACATCGCCAATCTTCCAGCCGGAAACCCGCTTGATGGCCGCCATCGCTTCAGGCAGGGTCTCAAAGCTCTGGTTCAAGGCCAGGCCCAGGCTGCCCGATGTGATCGCGCCCGACGCCACATTGATGCGCCAGCGGCGCGTGAGGGGCTGGTAGGCCAGGCGGATGTGCCGCTCGGCGGAAAACAGGCGCTTGTCGTACCAGTACCAGCGGGAGCGGAAACCATCGGCTTCGGCGACGAAATACATCGGCACACCCTTGAGGAGGGCGTCTTCCACCGCAGGCGGCAACTCAAAGCGGATTGCCGCACTCAGGTACACACCCTCGGCGTTGCGCTCAATCTGCAATTGGCTGATTTCCGTACCCACGGAGTTGGGCGGGTCGCCCGGCGCGCCGTGCGCACTGAAGGCCAGCGTAGTCAACAGGGCGGCACTAACCAGCAGGGCAGCCCATTCAAGCCGCACGTTTTTCCAGCAGCGCGAGAAAAAACCCGTCGTGGTCATCCGTTGAATTGTCCGGGACAGCCTCCTGGTTTGCCCCGAAAAAGGGCAATATAGGCCCTGGCGACGGCAACAAGGCGGCGTCGGTGTTGTGCGCAAGAAACGTTTGCACCTGCAGCGCACCTTCAGCCCGGAATACCGAGCAGGTGGCATACAACAAACGCCCACCCGGCTTGAGCAAGGGCCACAGGGCGCGCAGCAGCCTGGCCTGGGTTTGCGCGAGCTGGTCAACGTCGGTCTCGCGCCGCAACCAGCGCACGTCGGGATGCCGCCGCACAATGCCCGAGGCGGTGCAGGGTGCGTCAAGCAAGATGGCGTCAAACAAAGCACCGTCCCACCATTCGCCGGGCTTCGCTGCGTCGCCCTTGAGCACATGGGCGGCAAGGCCGATCCGGGCCAGGGTCTGGTGGATTTTGTCAAGCCGTGCGCCATCCACATCAAGGGCCGTGACGTGAGCGGCGCCCAGTTCCAGCAAGTGCGCGGTTTTCCCGCCCGGCGCGGCACAGGCATCGAGCACGCGAAGAGTCGCGGGCGCTGCCAACCCTTCGAGCAACAGTGGCGCCGCCATTTGCGCGGCGGCGTCTTGCACCGAGACCATGCCTTGCGAAAAACCGGGCAGTGAGGTCACGGCAAGCGCCTTGGACAGGGTGACGCCGTGCAGGCCACTGGGTTTGGCGGCGATCCCGGCCGCCTGCAGGCGCGCCAGGTAGGCGTCTCGGGTCGATTGGGCCTGGTTGACCCGCAGCGTCATGGGCGCTTGCCGGTTGTTGGCCGCAAGAATCTGTTGCCAGTTTTGAGGGTGGTCCTTCTTCGTGCGTTCGATCCACCAAACCGGGTGGTTCCACAAGGCCGCTTCCTGCTGCGACGTGCGCTCAACCAGGGCCTCGCGCTCACGCAGGAAGCGCCGCAGGCAGGCATTGATGAACGACGCTTGCGCTTTGGTGGCGGGCTGGCGCTTGGCCGCCTCAACCGCCTGGTTGACCAGGGTGTGGGCATCAAACGCCGCGTGTTCGTCGCTCCAGGCCAGTGCCAGACACGTGCACAGGAGCGCGTCGGCTTCGGGCGGCGGCGCGCGTTTTGCCAACTCGCTCCTGAGCGCCTGCGCGCGGCCCAAATTCCTCAGGACCTGGAAAGACAGCGCCTGTGTGCCCGCGCGCAGCGCAGCGCTGGTTTGCTCCAGCGCCTTGGTGGTTGAACCGCCCTGGCGCACCGCCAACACCACGCGTGCGACGGCCTGGAGTTTTTGCCACAGGGGCGGATCGAGCCGTGCGGAGGCTTGTGTCACATCCACTTCAAATCCCGTCTTTCATACCCAATTTGGGTTCGATTGGGCCCGAACAGGCGGGTTTTATCAAAATTTCAAGGAAAATCATGCCTCAAGTCACATGAAATGGCGTTTTATTGCTATATTAGTTATAGCAATTTATCGGCAGTGAAATCGGTTCAAAAAAGCCGGCGCTCCAAAGAAAAACACCTCAAACCCCCGGCCTTGCGGCTGCGGGTTTGAGGCGTCTTCGCATCAAGCGCCGGGGCGCTGGATTCAGGGCGCCGCGTCTGCAGCCGCTTCGTCGGCGCCTTCCGTGGCGATGGCGAGCTCGGCCGCTTCGGCGTCGGCGATGGCGCGGCGCTCGGCGTCGTCCATTGACTCGCGCACCTTGCGGGCTTCGTGGTAGGCCTGGCCCGTGCCTGCGGGAATCAAGCGACCCACAATCACATTCTCCTTGAGGCCGCGCAGCTCGTCGCGTTTGCCCATGATGGCGGCTTCGGTCAACACGCGCGTGGTTTCCTGGAAGGAAGCGGCACTGATGAAGCTGTCTGTGGACAAGGACGCCTTGGTAATGCCCAACAGCAAGTTGGTGAACGTAGCGGGCACTTTGCCTTCGGCGCGCAGGGCGTCGTTGGTGTTGAGCATCTCGGAGCGCTCCACCTGCTCACCGGCGATGTAGCCCGACTCACCCACGTTGTCGACCACCACGCGGCGCAGCATCTGGCGCACGATGACTTCAATGTGTTTGTCGTTGATCTTCACGCCTTGCAAGCGGTACACGTCCTGCACTTCGTCGACGATGTAACGCGCCAGCTCTTCGGAGCCCAGCAGGCGAAGGATGTCTTGCGGGTCGGCCGGGCCGTCCACCACACTCTCGCCCTTGTTGACGACCTGCCCTTCGTGCACCAGGATGTTTTTCTCCTTGGGCACGAGGTCTTCCCAGACTGAACCTTCCGGATCGGTGATCTGCAGACGAACCTTGCCCTTGGTCTCTTTGCCGAATGAAACCGTGCCGGTCATCTCGGCCAGCACGCCCTTGTCTTTGGGCGAACGGGCTTCAAACAACTCGGCCACACGCGGCAGACCGCCGGT
>JANMMR010000582.1:0-6205 GCA_031373455.1 Rhodoferax sp. | reverse complement strand
GGTGCCAACTTCCTGCTGGTGCGACACAAAGGTGTAGCCACGGTCACGTGCGGCGAACTCGGGCTCTTGCACCTTTTCAACATACGCTGTCATGCCGCGCTTCACGTAGTCCTGGCTCAGGTCGTACATGTTGTACCACATGGAATGGATGCCAGCCAGGGTGATGAACTGGTACTTGTAGCCCATGGCGCCGAGCTCGCGCTGGAATTTGGCGATGGTTGCGTCGTCGAGGTTTTTCTTCCAGTTGAAGGACGGCGAGCAGTTGTAGGCCAGCATCTTGCCGGGGTGAACCTTGTGCACAGCATCGGCGAACTTCTTGGCGAAGTCCAGGTCAGGCGTGCCGGTTTCGCACCACACCAGGTCGGCGTATTCGGCGTAGGCGTTGGCACGGGCGATGGCCTGGTCAATGCCTTTGCGGGTTTTGTAGAAACCTTCGGCGGTGCGCTCACCGGTCAGGAAGGGCTTGTCGATCTCGTCGTAGTCGCTGGTGAGCAGGTCGGCAGCTTCCGCGTCGGTGCGGGCGATCACCAGGGTGGGCACGCCCAATACGTCTGCGGCCATGCGCGCGGCGATGAGCTTCTGGCAGGACTCGCGGGTGGGCAGCAGCACTTTGCCGCCCATGTGGCCGCATTTCTTAACGGAAGCGAGCTGGTCTTCCCAGTGCACGCCGCCAGCGCCCGAGCGGATCATGGCTTTCATCAGCTCAAACGCGTTCAACACGCCGCCAAAGCCGGCTTCGGCGTCGGCCACGATGGGGGCGAAGTAGTCGATGTAGTCCTTGTCGCCGGCGTCAATGCCCTTGCTGTGCTGGATCTCATCCGCGCGGCGGAAGGTGTTGTTGATGGTTTCAACGACCTTTGGCACCGAGTCAACCGGGTACAAGGATTGGTCCGGGTACATCGAGGAATAGGTGTTGTTGTCGGCGGCAACCTGCCAGCCCGAGAGGTAAATGGCTTTCACGCCGGCTTTGACCTGCTGCATGGCCTGGCCACCCGTGAGTGCACCGAGGCAGTTCACATAGTCTTCGGTGTGCAGCAGGTCCCAGAGCTTCTCTGCGCCACGGCGGGCCAGCGTGTGCTCGATGGGGAAGGATCCGCGCAGTCGAACCTCGTCGGCGGCGCTGTAGCCGCGTTTGATGCCTTTCCAGCGCGGGTTGGTGGCCCAGTCTTTTTCGAGCGCCTTGATCTGTTGGTCGCGGCTCAGTTGTTCGGTGAGGCTCTGGGGCATGGAAAACTCCTTGAAGTGAAAATAAAACGCGGTTCAATCGGGTCTGTCTGCGGCGCATTCAACGCGGTGTTGTTTGTGCTGCGGATGAATCAATTCTATATCTTATAGAAGAGTTGCCAGCATCTTATGTCTTATAGAAGACATTTATTTTTCCCAATAAAATCAACGCGTTAAATTCTTAATTTCACAATATAGATTGCAACTTCTCATATTGAGAAATAATTTTGCGCCGCAACATCCGCATTTTTCACGATGTAAAACGCCAGCGTCAATCGTGAAATTTCGATGACCGTGCCGGCCGGGCTGGCATGATCGGCGCTGTTCCGCCCTTCTTTTGTCAATTTACCCTCCTGGTTTGCACCATTTCATGAGCCCTGCGACCAGCCGCCTGCTTGCCTTCACCTGCCTGGCCTTGAGCATGGCGCTGGTGGGCAGCTACGTGGCGCTCTCCAAACCGCTGGTGGCCGCATTTCCGGTGTTTTTGCTGGCCTGGCTGCGTTTTGGCATTGGCGCTTTGGCCATGCCGCACTGGCTGAAGAAACCGGCCGGCGAAGTGCCAATGGGCGCGCAATCCCGCTGGCTGGTGTTTGTGGAGTCTCTCCTGGGCAATTTCCTGTTTTCGATTTGCATGCTGTATGGCGTGAGCCTGACCAGCGCCGTCTCGGCCGGCGTCATCATGGCCCTGATTCCGGCTGCGGTGGCGCTGATGAGCTGGGCGTTCCTGCGCGAGCGCATCAGCCTGCGTGTGTGGTCGGGTGTCGCGCTGGCGGTAGTGGGCATTGGCTTGTTCATGCTGTTCAATCCGCAGCAGCCAATGTCTGCCGGTCGAAGGGATTCCGGCGGGCTCATTTCCAGCCAGGCGTTTTGGGGCAACTTGCTGGTGCTGGGCGCGGTGCTGTGTGAAGCGGCTTACGCGGTGATCGGCAAACGGCTCTCCGCCACCCTGGGGCCCAAACGCATCGCCTCGCTCATCAACCTGTGGGGCTTTGCCTTGATGACGCCCTTTGGCCTGTACATGGCGCTGGATTTCAATTTCGGTGCCGTCTCGCCGGGCCTGTGGGTGCTGCTGGTGTTTTACGCTGCGGCGGCCAGCGTGTGGACGGTCTGGCTCTGGATGACGGGCCTCAAAACCGTGCCCGCGGCGCAGGCCGGTGTGTTCACGGTGATGTTGCCGATCTCTGCCGCGCTCACCGGCGTTTTCCTCCTGGGCGAGTCAATTTCGGGCCTGCAGATGCTGGCTTTTGCCGTGGCCTTGCTCGGAGTGGTGCTGGCCACGTTCTCCCCCCTAGAGGCTTCCTCTGGCCTCCAGAGTGACGCCCAGAGTGACTCTCAGAGGGAAAAAACAACATTTACCAGTGAAAAAAGCCGATTTCCCCTTTGAAACCTGCTATTTCTCCAGTAGCATCCGCAATGCCAGCGAAGTGCACGTTTTTCGCTGGTGATTAATCAACTTCTAGAAGGACAATTCAATCATGGCAACTGCAAAAAAAGCTCCTGCGAAAAAAGCGCCAGCCAAAAAGGCGCCCGCAAAGAAAGCTGCTCCAGCTAAAAAGGCCGCTCCGGCCAAAAAAGCTGCTCCAGCCAAGAAGGCCGCTCCGGCCAAAAAAGCCGCTGCAAAGAAGGCTCCTGCCAAAAAGCGCACCGTCAACGCCGCCTTCATGAAGGCCTTGACACCCAGCGCCGCATTGGCAGCCGTTGTGGGCGCAGCACCGCTGCCCCGCACCGAAGTGGTCAGCAAGCTGTGGACCTACATCAAGAAAAACAAACTGCAAGACGCGGTCAACAAGCGCATGATCAACGCCGACGCCAAGCTGAAAGAAATTTTCGGCAAGATGCAGGTGTCGATGTTCGAGATGGCCGGCCTGATCGGCAAGCACCTCAAATAATCAGGGCTTGCCCTGAGTCAAAGGCCGCAGCAATGCGGTCTTTTTTACGTCTGCTCATGGTAAGGTTGCGCCCATGAGTACGCCCACAGATCTCGCCACCGTTTCAACTGCCGCCGTCAAGTCCAAACAGCCCGGCAACTTCCTCACCCGCTGGCTTGATGGTGACGTAGGCCACAGCTTTCGCAGCTCGCCCGTGGCCATGTTTGCGGCAGTCATCGCATTCGTTTGCATCTTCGCCGCGGTGTTTGCGCCCTGGGTCACGCCCCACAACCCGCTTGACCTGGCGACGCTGGAGCTCAACGACGCGCGCAAGCCACCGGCCTGGGAAGACGGCGGCACCCGCAAATACCTGCTGGGAACCGACGACCAGGGCCGCGACATCCTTTCGGCCGTGGTGTATGGCGCGCGCATCTCGCTGGTGGTCAGCGCCGCCTCGGTCATCCTCTCACTGCTGGTGGGCGTGAGCCTGGGCCTGCTGGCGGGTTTTCGCGGCGGCTGGATCGACACCTTCCTCATGCGCCTGTGCGATGTGATGCTGTCTTTCCCGGCCATTCTGGTGGCGCTTCTCATCGCTGGCGTGGGCCGCGCCATGTTTCCCAACGCGCAGGATTCCGTCGCCTTTGGCGTGCTGATTCTGGCCATCACACTCACGGGCTGGGTGATCTACGCACGCACCGTGCGCGGCACCACCATGGTCGAGCGCAACAAGGAATACGTACAGGCCGCGCGTGTTACCGGCGTGGCACCCTTGCGCATCATGGTGCGCCACGTCTTGCCCAACGTGATGGGGCCGGTGCTGGTGCTGGCCACTATCCAGGTTGCCACGGCCATCATCGCCGAGGCCACGCTCTCCTTCCTGGGTGTCGGCGTGCCGCCCACTTCGCCGTCGCTGGGCACCCTGATCCGGGTTGGCAATGATTACCTGTTCTCGGGTGAATGGTGGATCACCGTGTTTCCGGGACTGATGCTGATCCTGATTGCGCTGTCCGTGAACCTGCTGGGCGACTGGCTGCGCGATGCCCTGAACCCGCGTCTTCGTTAAACCGGGAGTCCGCTGATTAGGGCTTTGCCCCTATCTCCGGGAAAGCCCTAGCGCCAAGCCACTGCGCGTATTGCATAGTGGCTTTTTTGTTTAAACGAGGTTTTCATGACTTTCAGACTCGCGCTCATTGCCGCTGCCACCGTTGCCGCGCTCGCCGCCAGCCCCGCTGTTTTGGCCAAACCCTTCAAGTGGTCCAGTGCCAGCGACATCCCGACACTCGACATCCATTCGCAAAACAACGCGCTGGGCAACGGCGTGCATGCAGCCATTTATGACTCGCTGGTCTACTACAACAGCAACACTTTCAAGGTCGAAGGCCTGCTTGCCACGCGCTGGCAGGATATCTCGCCCACGCAGGTGCGTTTCACGCTTCGCCCGGGCGTGAAGTTCAGCGACGGCTCGGTCTTGAATGCCGACGACGTGGTCTTCTCAATCAACCGTGCCATGGCCAAGACCTCCAACTTCACGGTCTATACCCAGGGCATCGACAAGGTCGTCAAAGTCAACGACAGCACGGTGGACATCCTGATGAAAGGCCCCAACCCTGTGCTCTTGAACCAGCTCACCGAACTGCGCATCATGAGCAAGGCCTGGGCCGAGAAAAACAGGTCGGTCGACCCGAAAGACATCCGCGCCAAAGACGAAAATTTCGCCCACCGCAACGCCATGGGCACCGGCCAGTACACCGTCAAGGAGTGGTTGCCCGACCAGCGCCTGGTGCTGGCAAAAAACCCCAACTACTGGGGCAACAACCCCAGCAACGTGACCGAGATCATCTACACGCCGATCAAGGCCGAGGCCACCCGCGTGGCCGCGCTGCTGTCGGGCGAAGTCGATTTCATCCTTGACCCCAGCCCGCAAGACTTGCCTCGGATGCGCTCCGCGCCGAACTTGAAAATCATTGACGGCATCGAAAACCGCACCATCTTCTTTGGCATGGACCAGTTCCGCGACGAGCTGCCCGGCTCCAACATCAAAGGCAAAAACCCGCTCAAAGACCAGCGCGTGCGCATGGCGTTGTACCAGGCGATTGACATCACCGCCATCAATAAAGTGACGATGCGCGGCCTCTCGCAACCCACCGGCGCATTGGTGGCCCCGCAAGTGAACGGCTGGACAGAAGGCGTGCACCGCCGCCATGCCTACGACCCTGAAGCCTCCAAGAAGCTGCTGGCGGAGGCGGGTTACCCCAACGGATTTGAAGTTGATTTCGCCTGCCCGAACAACCGCTACATCAACGACGAAGAAATCTGCCAGGCCGTCACCGCCATGTGGACACGGATCGGCATGAAACCCAAGCTGCGGACCCTGCCATTGGTGACTTATTTCCCGATGATCCAGCGTTATGAAGCCAGCATCTACATGCTTGGCTGGGGCGTGCCAACCTTTGACGCGCTCTACAGCCTTCAATCGCTCACACGCAGCGTGGGCCAGGGTGGCGACGGCAACTACAACGTGGGCCGCTACAGCAACCCGCGCATGGACTACATCGTGGACCGCGTGAAAGCCGAAACCGACCTGCCGGTGCGCAACCGCCTGATGACGGAAGCCCTGCAACTCTCCAATGACACCGTCTCGCACATCCCCCTGCACAACCAGATCATCCCCTGGGCGATGAAGAAAAACATCGACGTGACGCACCGCGCGGACAACCGGCTGGATTGGCGGCTGATCAATGTGAATTGAGTCCACTCGCCGCGACGGACGTTATTGACGATCCGGCCGCGGCGACAAGGCAAGGGGCGTGCGGTTTTGGTTCTGAATCACGCGCGGTTGCGAAAAATGGGTCAAGCTGGCGCTTGGCCATTTTTTATTCTGTCTGAAGAATCAGTTCCACGCGCCTTCTGAACCAAAGCCCGGTCCCCTTGCCTTGTCACAACGGCCTGCGTGGGTGGATACGCCTGGTTCGCCATATACGGCAAAGCGCCTGAAAGCTGCAAGGATCTCAATGCGCTTCGATTCCTTCAACAGCATCGGGTTTTGGCGCAATTCCAACTGTCCAGTGGCCGCCATCTTCCTTTTTGAGACGCAAAAGCTCGTAAGTCTTGAC
>JANMMR010000442.1:0-4706 GCA_031373455.1 Rhodoferax sp. | reverse complement strand
GCAGCCGATGTGGCCGATGAGTTTGAAGTCAAAAAGGCTTTTGAAGCCGCGCTCCTGCACCTGGGCCAGCTTGATGCACTGGTAACCAGCGCCGGCGTGGTCGACACCACACCCTTCATGGACATTTCCGTGGCGCAATTTCGCCGCATCCACGACGTCAACGTCATCGGCACTTGGCTGTGCATGCGCGAAGCCGCGCGGGTGATGCAGTCCGGCTCACGCATTTGCGCTGTGGCCAGCATCGCCGGTTTGCGCGGCGGTGGGCTCTCCGGCACAGCTGCTTATGCTGCCAGCAAAGGTGGCGTGATTGCGCTGGCCAAAAACGCCGCCCGGGTGCTGGCCGAGAAGGGGATTCGCGTCAACACGCTCTCGCCGGGCGCCACAGACACCCCGATGATCGCCGGGCCACTGTCCCACGCGCCGCACCGCCAGCGCATCGAGGGCCTGGCTGCGCTCAGGCGCATCGGGCAGGCGCAGGAAATTGCCTCGGGCATCGTTTACCTGTTGTCGCCCGAGGCCGCGTTCACGCACGGGGCGAACCTGGTGATTGATGGCGGTATCGTTATCTGAGGCAGCCAACCACGGCGCGTTTTCCGCTAAAGGCGGAGATCAAGGGATTTATTCCCGTTAAAAATAAATCTTGTTCATTATTAAGTATAATAAATAGTCAAATAAAGTCATAAAACAATAGCAAAAAAATCAGTAATTACGTGACTTGATTTGCCCTAGTAATTTTAAACACCCCAGACAATTTCTTTTTTTGCGCTCAAACACTCTTTCAACATCGCGATAAACGGGTGCGCGCGCTGGCGCAAGGAGACTGTCTCAAACCGCGGTGGCGGTCCGTTTTCCGCCTTGGCCTGGGCCACGGCGGCTTCCCGCTCGGTTTCTTCCTGAATGATTGCCGCCTGCAGCGCGTCGATCGCGGCCTGCATCTGCTCGGGCAGGATGATGCCCTTCGCGTCGGGCGATTTGCCAATGATTTCCAGCACGCGCTGTCCGTTGGCTTCGAGCATGATCACGTCACCGGCGGCCTTGGATTTGAATTTGTACAACATGGCCTGATTGTGCGCGTTTGACGTGGCGCGGGTGAGGGCGTTGACAAGCTCAAAGCCTGATCTATAATTTTACCAATTGGTAAATTAACTGATTGGTATTTAAAGTTTCCCCTGGCTTTTCGTCGTCCCATTGACCACCCTCAACCCACCGGAGATGAACTGTGACAAACCCCTATTTTCAATCGCCCAACCCAGCGCTTGACCTGGTGCTCCACCGCGTCGTTGGCGTGCCCTGCGAGCATGTTTGGGCCGCATGGACGCAGCCCGAGTTGCTGATGCCCTGGTTTTGTCCGCTGCCCTGGAAAACCATTGAATGCGAGATCGACCTGCGCCCTGGCGGCCAATTCCGCACCGTAATGCAGTCGCCTGAAGGGGAGAAGTTTCCCAACGCCGGCTGTTACCTGGACATCGTGCCCGGGCGGCGCCTGGTCTGGACCGGCGCACTTTCGCCCGGTTTTCGTCCGGCCGACCCCACACCCGGCATGCCGACCATCACCGCCATCATCGAGATGGAGCCCACCGGCGCCAACGGCGCCAGCACCCGCTACACCGCCACGTCGCTGCACAGCAGCCTGGAAGCCACGAAACAACACGCTGCCATGGGTTTCCACAGCGGCTGGAGCACCGCGCTTGACCAGATGGTGGCAGCCATCAAACACCAACTGGCGCGGGCCTGAGGTGGCGCACGCTGCCCGCCCGGGCTCACTGGCCGCCTAAGATGCACGCGGATGCCTTGAGCCAAACCTTCGCTGCGCTGGCAGACCCGACACGCCGCGCCATTTTGGCGCGACTGTCGGCTGGCGAAACCAATGTGACCGAGCTGGCCACGCCGTTTCAGATGACGCTGCCGGCCATCACCAAACACCTCAAGGTGCTGGAAAAAGCCGGTCTGATCTCGCGCAGCCGCAAGGCGCAGGCGCGCCCGTGCCACATCGAGCCCGAGCCGCTGCGCCTGGCCACCGACTGGATGGTGCAATACCGCTGCATGTGGGAGGCGCGCCTGGACCGGCTTGACGCCTTCCTGCTGCAAATGCAGGCGGCCACCGCGCCACCCACCGCGAAGAAAAAACCATGAGCGCTGCCGCCAGCGAATTTGTCGTCAGCCAAACCGTCAACGGCGCGCCGCATCAGCTTTACCCAATCGGCCCCTGTGGATTTATCATCGCGACCCATTCACCCACCAAGCTGTCAACCAAAAGGAGCCCCCCATGCTCAAAACCGCGCTCATCGTCATTGCAGTCGCCATCGTGGCCTTGCTGGCCTACGCCGCCACACGGCCCGACAGCTTCCGCCTGGAGCGCCAGACCACCATCAAGGCGCCACCCGAAAAAATCTTCGCCAATCTGGTTGATTTCAACAAGTGGGTGGCCTGGTCGCCGTGGGAAAAGCTCGACCCGCAGATGAAGAAAACCTACGGCGGAGCCGCCACAGGCAAGGGCGCCAACTACGCCTGGGAGAGCGGCAAAGTCGGCGTTGGCCGCATGGAAATCCTCGAGGCCACGCCCCCAATCGGCGTAAATTCAAGCAGCGTGAAAATCAAGCTGGATTTCACCAAACCCTTCGAAGCTCATAACCTGGTCGATTTCACCCTTGAGCCGCAAGGCGACAGTACGCAGGTCACCTGGGCTATGTACGGCCCCATGGCCTTCATCAACAAACTCTTCGGCGTGTTCATGAGCATGGACAAAATGGTTGGCAAAGACTTTGAAGCGGGGCTGGCGGATTTGAAGGCGGTGTCTGAGAGGTAAAGCGGCTCCCCTGGGTCACTACAATTTGCCAATGAAACAACGCATCTACGTTGAAACCTCCGTCATCAGCTATTTGACGGCGCGGCCCAGCCGTGAACCGGTGAACGCCGCGCGGCAATTGCAAGCCCGCACGCTTTGGAGTGCGCAGGACCGGTTCAAGCTCGTGATCTCGCCTGCCGTGCAGGATGAAGCCATGCGCGGCAATCCGGTCCAGGCCGCATTGCGTGTCCTCGCCATCGCGCCCTTGACTGTTTTGAGCGCCACCGCCGAAGCGGCGTATTTGGCCCAATTGCTGATTGAACGCAAGGCGCTGCCTGCGAAGGCCCTTGCGGATGCCGTTCACATTGCGATTGCAACCACGCATAAAATCAAAATCGTCGCCAGCTTCAATTTCAGGCACTTGGCTGGCGTGTTTGCCCGCTCAAAAATTGAGCAAACGCTCAGGCAACTCGGTTATGAAGCGCCGAGCATCGCGACACCCGAAGAAATTCTTGGAGTTAATGATGACTGAACAAAGCGGCACAAATCCACTTGGCGAACTTTGGCTGGTCAAAGACGAAACCGCTGCGCGATTTCGCAACGCAGCAGCCTATTTCGAACATCTTGCGGCGCTCAAACCTGAACCTGCCGCCCAAGTCCGCGCCAGCCGACAAACAGTGGCTCGGCGGCCGGTTCCGCGTCGGCATCCGCTCAAGCCTGTCTGAACAATCTTTTCGGCGTCTGCGCCAGCATGGGGAAATTGGTGAGGAAGGTTTTTTGAGCGGGGCTGGCGGATTTGAAGGCGGTGTCTGAGAAGTGAAGCTTTCCCGGATTTGCTTGTAGATCGAAAATGTTAACATGAGTGTTAACATTGTTTGTTTTCTGGGGTGATTTTTGGAGAAATTTGACGTTTTAAGCCTTTAAGTCTCGTGAAATGGTCTTTTATTGCTATTAATACAATAGCAAACGCAATTCACACACCGTCTGGCCGTTCCGCCGGAAGCCCCACAACAGCGCCGCCATGATTACTTTCTTCTCACCGCAGCACGAACTTCACGCCCCTGAGTACGAGTTCTTCCGCGGTGAACGCGTGCCGTGCTTCGAGTCGCCATCAAGAGCGGCTTTCGTGCTGCAGGAGGTGATGGCGCGCGGTCACGAGGTTCGCGCGCCTACGGTCGACAGTCGGGAGGTCTTGATGCAGATTCATGCACCGCGGTATCTGTCGTTCCTCGAAACCGCATGGACGCAGTGGATCAACATCGATCCGGCCAACGCTTCGTTGCAGCCATTCCCCTCGGTATGGCCCATCCGGACTCTGCGCAGCGACCTTGAACCCGTCAATTTCACGGCCCGGCTGGGCCTGTATTCGATGGACAACGGAAGTCCTCTGGCAGCGGGAACCTGGGCCGCTGCCAAGGCCGGCGCTGATGCCGTGGCCAGCGCTGCCGGCCTTCTGTCTACCGGCAAGCGGGCGGCCTTTTGCGCCACGCGTCCGCCAGGCCATCACGCTGGCGCGGACTTTATGGGCGGCTACTGCTTCCTCAACAACGCCGCTGTCGCAGCGCAGGCCATGCGTGTTGGCGGATGCGCCCGCGTCGCCATCCTCGACGTCGATTACCACCATGGGAACGGAACCCAGAGCATCTTTTACGACCGGGCGGACGTATTGTTTGTCAGTATCCATGGCGATCCCGCCACCGAGTACCCCTTCTACCTCGGCCATGCCGACGAAACCGGCGCTGGCGCGGGCCAAGGTTTCAACCTGAATTTGCCCTTGCCGGCCGGCACCAGCGCAGAGAACTGGTTTGCAGCGCTGGAATCCGCGTGCTCACGCATTCAGCGCCATAACGCAGATGCCCTGGTCGTATCGCTCGGGTTGGATACCTTTGCCGGAGACCCCATCTCGACATTTGCCTTGATG
>JANMMR010000531.1:0-8240 GCA_031373455.1 Rhodoferax sp. | reverse complement strand
GTGGCTGCGCGAGATGCCGCCTTCCACTTCCAGCCACTGGGTGGCGTTGATCTTGCCGGCGCGGCGCTCGTCCCAGTATTTCCAGGTATCTGAGCCCGAGCCGAGTTTTTGACCCTTCCAGTTGCCGCTTTGCATCGGCCCGGCCGGCATGTAGACAAACGGCAGGCCCATCGACAACGCGCCCATGATCAGCCCCGGCGTGGTTTTGTCACAGCCGCCCATCAGCACCGCGCCATCGAGCGGGTGGCTGCGCAGCTGCTCTTCGGTTTCCATCGCCAGCATGTTGCGGTAGAGCATGGTGGTGGGTTTGACGATGGCTTCGGGCAACGCCAGCGCGGGCAGTTCGATGGGCAACCCGCCGGCCTGCAAGACGCCACGTTTCACGTCGTCCACCCGTGCCTTGAAATGGCCATGGCAGGTGCCCAGGTCGCTCCACGTGTTGACGATGCCGATGATCGGCTTGCCGACCCAGTCTTCCGGGCCGTAACCCAGCTGCATGGTGCGCGAGCGGTGGCCGAAGGAGCGCAGGTCATCCGGGGCGAACCAGCGCGCAGAGCGCAGCTGGTCGTAAGTTTTGCGCGGGGCCAGATTTGTCGGGGCGGTTGTGGCGGTTGGTGCGGTCATGGGTGGATGCGGCTCAGTCGATGCTGATGTTTTTCTCGGTGATGATCTTGGCGTAACGTTTGCGGTCTGACTCAATCAGTGCCGCCAGTTGCGCCGGGGTGCTGCTTTTGGGGTTGGCGCCCTGCTGGATCAAGGCCTGGCGGGTGGCCTCGTCGTCCAGCACGGCCTTCACATCGGCGGCGATTTTGTTGACCAGCTCGGGCGGCGTGCCCGCCGGCGCGAGGAGCGCCAGCCAGGAGCCAGACTCAAAACCCGCCAAACCGCTCTCGGCCACCGTAGGCACCTCGGGCATGGCGGCTGAGCGGGTGTTGGTGGTCACCGCCAGAGCCTTGAGTTTGCCCGCCTTGACATGCCCGATGGATTCGAGCACCGATGCGAAGAGCAGGTTAACGTGGCCGGCCATCAGGTCGGTCATGGCCGGGCCGCCGCCTTTGTACGGCACATGCAGCAGTTTGGTGCCGCTCAGGGCCTGGAAGATTTCGCCCGAGAGGTGCGGCGAGCCGCCATTGCCGGAGCTGGCGTAGCTCACCAGGCCAGGCTCCTTTTTGATCAGCACGATCAACTCGGCGATGTTTTTGACCGGCAGGTTCGGGCTGGCCAGCGCAAAAAACGGCAGCTCGGCGATCAGCGAAATCGGGGCGAAAGCTTTGTCCGGGTCGTAGGGCAGCTTTTTGTAGAGCGCCGGGTTGATCGACTGCGTGCCGACATTGCCGACCAGCAGGGTGTAGCCGTCTGGTCTGGCGCGCACGACCGCGTCCACCCCCACAATGCCGCCCGCGCCGCCCTTGTTGTCGATCACCACCGACTGGCCCCAGCGTGCGCCCAACTTTTGCGCCAGCAGGCGCGCACCCAGGTCGGTGCCGCCGCCGGGTGCAAACGGCACGACGATGGTGACGGGTTTGTTGGGGAAAGCCGATGCCGCCGATGGGGCGGCTGGCGGTGTACTCACCTGCGCCAGTGCGGGGGCGCCAGCGGTCACACAGGCAAAACTTGCCACGGCGGCCAGCCGGCGGGTCAATCGGGTCACGGTCATGGAAGCTCCTCGGGTACGGCTCCAATGGTATGACGAATGCAGCCGGCTCTTGCAGAGGGCTAACGCTTAGCCACGTTTGCCGCGCGGCGCGGTCTGCTAGATTCAGGCGGTGCTCACCGCTTTGCAACAGCAGTCTTACGAACGCGACGGTTACCTCGTGTTGCCTGGCTTCAAATCGCCCGAAGCCATGGCCGCCGTGCGCGCGCGGGCGCTGGCGATTGTGGACGCCTTTGAGCCGGCCGAGCAGCCAACCATCTTCACCACCAACGACCAGACCCGCACGGCAGACGCTTATTTCATGGGCTCGGCCGACACCATCCGCTGCTTTTTTGAGGAAGAAGCCTTCGATGCGGTCGGGCAATTGAAGCAGGCCAAGGCCCTGTCGATCAACAAGATCGGCCATGCCCTGCACGACCTCGACCCGGTGTTTGACGCCTTCTCGCACGGCCCGGCACTGGCCGAATTGGCGGCTGATCTGGGCCTGGTGGATCCGCAGATCTGGCAGTCCCAGTACATCTTCAAACAACCCGGCATCGGCGGCGAGGTGGGCTGGCACCAGGACGCCACGTTTTTTGAAACCACCCCCCAAACCGTGACGACCTTCTGGTTTGCACTGGAAGACGCGACGGTGCACAACGGCTGCTTGTGGGCTCAGCCTGGCGGGCACACCGGGCCACTGCGCGAGCAGTTTGTCCGAACCCGCGAGCAGTTTGTCCGGACCACATCCACCAGCCCGGTCGCCATCGAAAAACTCGACGCCACGCCGTGGCCAGCTGCTTCCACAGCCATTGCGCTGGAAGTAAGCGCAGGCTCACTCGTGGTGTTTCACGGTTTGCTGCCGCACTACAGCGCGCCGAACCGCTCCGCCCACTCGCGCCACGCCTACACCTTGCATGCGACCGATGGCCGCGCCGCGTATTCACCGCGCAACTGGCTGCAACGCACCGCCGCGCTGCCGGTGCGCGGGTTTTGACGACCTGCGGCCTGCTTCACAAGGAATTTCGGTTTGCTATCATATAAATAGCATATTATTCATTTAATTCGCGACTTCAATGCCGATTTGACGTCAAAAATTCAAAAATCAGGCTGGCGGGCGTTATTTGTTAACACTCATGTTAATTTTTTACAAAATCAATCAACCCGAATCACAAACCGTCCATCTGCCGCACCGCCTGGTGCAACAGCTCGCGCAGCCACACCAGGCCCGGGTCGTTGGTGCGGTATTTGTGCCACTGCATCGCCTGGGTCATGATGGGCAGGTCGACCGGTGGCTCCAGTACTTTGACCGGTAAAAACTGCTGGCCATAAGTTGCCAGGCGGCGGTGCACGGTGGCGACGCAGTCGGTGCCCACCACCAGCGACAGGGCACCTACAAAGCTGAAGGTGCTCACTTCCACCCGGCGCGTGATGCCGTGGCTTTGCATGGCCGCGCCTTCAAACGAGGGCGCAGCGCCAGGCGGCTGCATCACCACGTGGCCGGCGCCCCGGTAAGCGTCCAGTGTCAAGCGGCCTCCGGGCGCGCGCTCCTGCGCGGCGAGCTGGCCATCGCGCCAGACGATGCAGCAGAAGGTTTCGTCCAGCAGCTTGTCGGTGGGGTGGTCGGGCGAGCAATAGATTTGCGGGATCACCAGGAGGTCAGCCTCGCCACGGTCCAGCAGGCGTTGCGGCTGGTTTTGCTGCGGCAAAAACTCGAAGCGCACCGAATGCGACGCCTGCGCCGCCAGGGCCAGCAAATGCGGCATCAGCGTGACCATGGTGTAGTCAGACACAAAAATACGGAATGCGCGGTCGGAGGTGGCCGGGATGAACTCCGGCTTGGCGCTGATCGTCGCGTCCACCCGCACCAGCACATCACGCACGGCGTCTTGCAGGCCTTGCGCGCGCGGGGTGAGCTCCATCTTGCGGCCCACCTGCACCAGGAGCTCGTCGTCCAAATGTTCGCGCAGGCGGGCCAGCGCATTGCTCATGGCCGACTGGCTCAGATTCAACTGTTCGGCCGCCCGGCTGATGCTTTTCTGCGAAAGCATGGCGTCCAGTGCCACCAACAAGTTGAGATCGAGCTTTTTAAATCGCATGGCGCCGAGCTTTGAGGGTTAACCCAAATAGTATTCATGAATCTGATTTGAATCATCCATACAAACCATTATGGAAATAGCGGCAAGCGCTCTAAAGTGCCGCCATGTTCAAGTACTTTCCCACCAACTACGTCTGGACCCTGAGCGTCGATTTGGCGATTGAGATGGGCGCGCGCATCGGCGAAATCGAGGCCATGTGCGCCCCGCTGCAGGAAGCGGCCAAACAGCCGGACGCGGCCGGAACCAAAGCCTTTCGCGAAACCTGGAGCCGCATGGCCGAGCAATTGTGCGGCTTGGCCGCCGAAGACGAAGCCAAAGGCCGCTTGATTTCCGCCGGCGACAAATACGGCCGCGCCGCCACTTACCTGCTCACCGCCGAGCGCCTGCAGGCACATGGCGCGCCGGGCCGCGTGGCCTTGTACGCACGCATGCAGGAGGTGTTTGCCAAGGGCTTGATGCTGGCGGGCGAGAACTGCCAGCGGGTGGAAATTCCCTATGGCAACGCGCATATCTCAGGTTTGTATGTGCGTGCGGAAAACAATACCGTAAAGGCCACAGGCAAAGCCCCGCTGCTGGTGCAAGTCAACGGCCTGGATTCAACCAAAGAGATGAAATACCGCGTCGGCCTGCCGCGCTGGCTGGCGCAGCGTGGCGTCTCCTCGCTGCTGATCGACCAGCCCGGCACCGGCGAAGCGCTACGCCTGCACAACCTGGTGGCCACTTACAACAGCGAAATCTGGGCCAGCAAGGTGGTGAACTGGATCGAGTCCGACGCGCAGATGCAAAAAGAAGTCGATGCCAAACGCATCGGCCTCGAAGGTGTGTCGCTGGGCGGTTATTACTGCCCGCGCGCCGTGGCCTTCGAGCCGCGTTTTGCCATGGGTGTGTGTTGGGGTGCCAACCACGACTGGCGTGATGTACAGAAAAAACGCCTGCTCAAAGAAGGCAGTTTCCCGGTGCCTCACTATTGGGAACACGTGTGCTGGGTGTTTGGCGCCAAAGACCAGGAGGACTTCATGCGCCTGGCCGAAAACATGCACCTGGACGGCGTGCTGGACCGCATCAAGGTGCCGTTTTTGGTGACCCATGGCGAAAAGGATTCACAAATCCCGCTGGCCTGGGCGCACCGCACCTACGAACAACTGGTGAATTCCCCGAAACGCGAGCTGAAAATTTTCACCGAGCGCGAAGGCGGCTGCCAGCATTCGAGTTTTGACAATTCGGCCAACGCCGGTGCCTTCATCGCCGACTGGGTGGCCGAAGTGTTGGGCGGGCACGTGGCGTGAGTGACCCGGCGTTCAAGCTGATGATTGTCGGTCGCCGCAGCGCGGGCACGACCCTGGCCCAGCACCACCACCACATCCTGAATGTGCATGGCACCATGGTGGCGAAATACATCGCTGTGCACCCCAGGCAGGCGCCCAAGCGGTATGTGCAGAACCGCGTGGTGGACGGCAGCTTTCGCCAGGGCGTAGCGGCCGGCGACCCGTTTGCGCAGAACCGCGACTTTGTCACGCAAATCTGGTTTGACAACCCGGCCGAGGCCATGATGTCGGTGCAGCAGCCCTTTTACCTGGAGCAGTTGCGGCCCGATGAAGACCGTTTTGTGGACCAGGCCTCGGTGGTCAAGCTGGCTGTGAAGGAGCGCGCCTTGGCTGCGGCACCCCACCAGACCGGCAGCATCAAACTGTTTTCGTTTTTTACCAAATCCCCCACCGTGGATGCCGCGCGCTTCTTGCGAGCCTGGCATGAATGTGGCGAAACATTGGCCCGTTCAAGCGCTGGCAAGACTTGCCTGGGGCAGGTGCAGAACGAAGTGCTGCACCGCCCCGGCGACACCGCTTGGGTTGATGCGGTTGATGAATTTTGGGTGGCTGACCTGGCCTCTGCCCAAACCCTGGCGCTGGCCGTGCAGTCGTCGATGGTGGCGCCGCTGCTCGCCGCTGGCATGGTTTCTGAAACATCCCATTTCTCCCTCACGGCTGAAGAAGCCGTTTTGTACCAAGGAATCACCCCATGAACATTGTTGGACTCGATGCACTGGTGTTTGGCGTGGACGACGTTGCCGCCTGCACCCAATATTTGCGTGACTACGGCCTAGATGCGGTCGACGTGAGTGCCAGCGGCGGCCGTTTTGTGTCGCTCGACGGATCGGCCGTGGTGATCGCCCACAAGGACGACGCCACCTTGCCGCCCGGTCTGGGCACGGCCAGCATGTTGCGCAAAACGGTCTATGGCGTGGTGGATGCGAAGGCGCTTGAGGCGATTGCCGCCGAGTTGGACAAAGACCGTGCGGTGCGGCGCTTGCCGGACGGCTCGATTGAGTCTGTGGATGACATGGGTTTTACGCTGGGTTTTCAGGTGTCGGTGAAACGCCCTGTGACGCAGGCCGCAGAAACTGTGAACGCGCCCGGCGCGCCAAACCAGCGCCCCCTGAACCACGTGGCCACCGATGAGAACGCCGTCATCAAACCCAGGTCGCTCTCGCACGTGGTTTATTTTGTACCGGATGCCGCAAAGGGCGAGGCTTTTTACGTGAAGCGCCTGGGCTTCACCTGCACCGACCGACTGCTGGGCGCAGGCCCCTTTCTTCGCCCCGCCGGCAGCCAGGAGCACCACTGCCTGTTCATGATTCAGACGCCGCCTTTCATGAAAGGCGTGGAGCATTTCACTTTCCACCTGGCCGGGCCGACCGAGCTGATGCAAGCTGGCACGCGCTTCGTGAAAAAGGGTTACGAGTCTTTCTGGGGGCCGGGGCGCCACAAGTTTGGCTCCAACTGGTTCTGGTACTTCAACAGCCCGCTGGCCTGCCACGTCGAATACGACGCCGACATGGACCTGCATGACGATAGCTGGGTGGCGCGTGAAGCGCCGATGAACGCCGACAACTCACAGCTCTTTTTGTTCCAGCAACGCGACAAATGGGCACCGGGCGGTCCGCCCCCAGGGGCGGCTGGAGGCGCTCCTCCTGGAACGGCAGGTACGCCCGCCCACTGAGCTTGCCATGCCGGTGCAGTTTGACCTTGGCCTGCTCGTCGACTTCCCCGATGGGGAATCGCGCGGCTTTGACCCGCTGAACACCGGGCGCGACACCTGCATTGTGGTGCGGCAAGGCCATGCCGTGTTCAGCTACCTGAACACCTGCCCGCATGTCGATGGCTCACCTCTGGCGTGGCGCAAGGACCAGTACCTCAATGCCGACCGCAGCCACATTGTGTGCAGCGGCCATGGCGCGCAGTTCGACATCCATACTGGGGTTTGTACCCTCGGGCCGTGTGCCGGCGCACGCCTTCAATCAGTAGAAAATTCCATAGACACCCATGGGCGGGTTCATTTGCATTTCAACCACCTGGAGACAACACGATGAAAACAAGACGCACAAACCTTGCCGTTGCAGCAGCGGCCATCACGGTCATGGGCGCAGGCGCAGTCCACGCGCAGCAGGAAATCAAGCTGACCGTTTGCTCCGGCCAGGCGCCGGTGTTCCCCTTTATCCGGCAGATCACGCAAACCTTGATTCCCACCGTGAACGCCGAACTGGCAAAAACCGGCAAGACCAAAATCATCTGGAACGAGGCCTACGGCGGCACACTGGCCAAAATCGGCGGCGAGCTCGAAGCCGTGGAACAGGGCATTTGCGATATTGGCAACGTCGGCACGGTGTTCCATGCGGCCAAAATGCCTTTGCAGCAGGTGACGTTCATGGCCCCGTTTGGCCCCACGGATTCGCGTGTGGTGACCAAGGTCATGAACCAGATGAACCGCAGCAACCCGGCCCTTGCCGCTGCCTGGGAAAAACAGAACCAGGTGTTTTTGGTGGGTCTGGCGGTGGACGACTACGCCCTGATGGCGAAGTTTCCTGTCACCAAATACGAAGACGTGGCTGGCAAGAAAATTGCCAGCTCGCCGGTGCCGCTCTCGTGGCTCAAGGGCACCGGCGCAACCGGTGTGGTATCTGGCTTGCCGTCTTATTACAACGACATGAAATCGGGCGTTTTTGACGGTGTGCTCACCTTCATCAGCGCGGCAGTGCCGATCAAGCTGTTTGAGGTCGGGCCCTTCCTCACGCAAACCGGCATGGGCTCAACTTTTCCGGGTGGCATCTCGATGAACAAAGGCAGTTGGGACAAGGCGGGGCCTGAAGTCCAGGCCGCGCTGCGAAAGGCGGCAGATGCTTACGCTATCGCCTACGAAGCAGACTTGCAGGGCCGTCTGCAGGGCGCAGAAAACGCCTACAAAGCCGGCGGCGGCAAAGTAGCGCCCTTGAGCGAGGCTGAAAAGGTGCGCTGGGCCAAGGCCATCGACAACCCCGCCAAGGCCTGGATTGCGCAAGGTGGCGCGCCCGCCCGTGACGTGCTTAAGGCCTATATGGATGCGATGCGCGCCGAAGGCGTGAAGTTCGCCCGCGAGTGGGACAAGGAATAAGCCCCCGCGATGGCAAACACCACCGGGCGTGACTCGGTCTTTGGCTGGGTCACGCGGATCATGAACGTACTGGGCACCTGCAT
>JANMMR010000433.1:0-3418 GCA_031373455.1 Rhodoferax sp. | reverse complement strand
TTCTTGCCCGTGAAGGCACCGTCTTCCATGCCCTTGAACATGATTTTTGCGGCCAGCTCGGGCAGCATCACCTGGTCGGCTGCGGCGGCGTTGGAGGTGAGGTCCACACCAAACACTTTGCCCATCTTCGCGTAGTTGCTGCGCCAGGTCAGTTGCACGTAGCCGCGCCCGTGGAAGATCACCCCATCGCCCATCTGCGCACCCATGGAGCGCGCCAGCGCTGCGCGCCGGGGCATGGGGCTTCCCGGGTCGTACATACGAAAGAAATAGTTCTTGCCGCCAAACTCGCGGATCGGCTGCAAAGTGAAGCCGGTTTCATGGTGCGCCGTACCCAGCGCATAGGCCAGCCAGCGGTCGTCTTTTTTGGCGTGGGACTTTTCCCAGACATCCAGAATGAAAGACAGGCCGTCGACCTGCCCTTTACTCAATTTTCCGGTAAACAGGGTTTGCCGGGCCTGGTCGAAGAAAAACTTGCGATTGATTGCCATGGGGGTGTGCTCCTTGAAAATGAAAACCTGAAGGGACTAGGGGAACCTTTGAGACTTTTTTTCCAACGAACTTGCTTGTCAACCGGCCGCCGGCTGTGGAGCGCCGACGGGCATTGCAGAAGAATCTTGTGGCGCCGGGCGCCTGAGCACCACAGTGCCCGCCATGCGGTCGTGAAAGGTCTGCCTTTTTGCGGACCGGATCTGCGTGAGAAATCCCAATCCGTACGATACGTAGGTGAGCAGACGGTAGCCATACCACTTAGTGGCCGCTGCAAAACTCAGGCGGCCGCCATGCATGTCGGTTCTGAAGATGCCCAAAGCCCGCATGCCCACTGTGGCCTGTTTTTTGGAGACGATCTGCAGCGTCTCGTACAGCCAGGCGAATACCACCCACAGGCCCATGATGACCACCACGATCTCATCGCTGTAGGTGTTTTCGTCCGGAAAACCCCTGACAATTTCAACCACCAGGATCGCAGCCAGGAACAGGGGCGAATAACACAACCAGTCGATCATGTAGGCAGCCATGCGCTGAAACGTTCCGGCATAGGTGGTGTTGTGCACCACCACGGCATCACGCAGTTCCTCGGCCACCTTGGTCTCCAACGCGCTGCGGCCGTCCCGCAGTTGAATACCCCGCAGGATCGCCGGGTAACGCAGCTCGCGGTGCATCCACTTGCCCAGCCGCGTCACACCCAGGTAGGCCGCCAAAAAGAGCCCAAGGTAACCAAACTCCTTGAACACCGCACCCAAAGAGTCGAGTCCTGATTCCAGCTGGCCCGCGACTTTTCCCGCAGCCGAGTCCGGGTTGTCCTTTGACACGGCCGCCTCCAGCTGCGTCACTTCAGGGGTTCCTTGCGCCATTTGTGAGGTGGCGGGTGCGGCGAGTTTTTCCTGAAGCTTGCGACCGACATCGGTGCGCTGGCTGGTGTAGCTGGCTACGATCATCACGAAAACCAGGATGATCAGGCGGCCCCAGACCTGGTTCCAGCGGCGCAGCAGTTCACTTTCAGCTAAGGCATGGTTGCGCACAGCCTGGCTTTCGTCGAGGTACGCCGTCGCGACCGGGTAGTCACCGTCGGCAGTGGAATACCGCTGTGCCCAGCCGCTGGACGGCAAGACCTTGGCGCGCCAGTCAATGGCCATCTGCAATTCCGGGTCTTGCAGCAAAGCCGCCGTCTTCATGGCTCTTTTTCTGGCCCGCAGAACCAGCTCTTTGTATTGGTCGCGCGATTGACGCTCGTCATCGACCCAGTTGCGCAGACTGTCCCACTGGCGGATCAGGCTTTCGTGCGAAATGTCGACGCGTGGGTCATCGGGCTTGCCGTCGTCGGCCTGGTGCACAAAGCTGCGGCCGTCTTCCTCAAAACGACGCACCACCGCCTGCACCGTGGCGCGGTCAGCGCCAGACGCGGCCATCAACTCGCTGACCCGCGCCGGGCTGCGTACCCGGCGTTGGCTCAGGTCGGTATCGGTCAGCCGCTTGAAGACGCGCGCGGTGGCGCCGGCATCAAGCCCCCGCAAAGCAGCGTCGGCGTCCTGAGCCAGCGCGCGCTCAAGCCCGCCCGCGGCCTCAAAATGCGGCAGGTCGATGGGCCCTATGCCACCGGCAGCTTGCCATTTGTCCCAGGTGCGAAGCAGCGCATGTTGCAACACCGGAAGGCGGTCAAAGCGGTCGCCCAGCTCGTTGAGCACGTGGTCCAGAAGGCGCGGGGCAATGTGCGCATCCAGCAGGAGCGCCGGGCACTCCACGGCATCACGCAACTGGTCACGCGTCATGCGCGGCACCAGGTACCGACCGCGATTCAGGGCCTCAGGAAGGCCGTGAAACAGGTCGCAGTCGCCCAAAAAATCAGTGCGCATGGTGAGCGCTACGTAAATCGGCAACTGGCGCTGCACCGCCAGGGCCAGCAGCAGGTCGACAAAATCTGCCGCCTCCGCCTTGCGCCTGGCCCGCTCTTTGCGGCGGGCCAGATCGAGGTTGCCCTGAGCCTCGTCTTCCTCATTGCCTCGAAAAGCAAAAATCTCTTCAAACTGATCCACCAACAGGAACAGGTTGGCATTTTTTTCAAGCCGTGTTGTCAGAAATTCGAGCACCGCATCGGTATGGCCTTCCCGAATGTCATGCTCAAGCAGGGCAGCGGCTTGCGGCGTCGCCTGTTCGCCCAGCGCTTGGTACAGGCCCCGGCACAGGTTGCCCACAGGCGCGTCCCCGGGTTTGATCTGCACGGTGCGCCAGATGTCGCGGTCTTGCACCAAAAAACCACCGAGAAGGCTGGGCAGCAGACCGGCCCTGACAAGGGACGACTTTCCGCTTCCGGAACTTCCCACCACCCCCAAAAAGCGGTGTTGGCGCAGGATTTCGAGCAGTTGGGCAGTCTGGTCTTCGCGGCCGTAGAAATACAGGCTGTCGGTTGCAAAAAACGGGCGCAATCCAACATACGGATTGGTGCGCAGGTCTTCCCCGCTCATGGTTTCCCTCCGGTGCGAGGCACAAACAGGGCGTCGACCCAACTGCGGTCACAGTCGTTCAGGGCGCTGATGTCAAACCGCGAACTCACCACGTCAATGGTGTCAACACCCGGCACAGCGTGTGCCGAGAATTTGGCAACCAAGAGCGGCACCCGGGATTTGACGGCGGACTTCAACACCGCCAATTTGCGGTTTTTCACCCAATTGCCGTCCACACTGCCAGCGACGATGACATACAGCGACGATTTCCTGACGGTCTCGTCCAGCTGCAAAAAATCTGTTGCAGATGAGGAGCTGCTGGTCCGGATCTCGGTGCTGATGTCGCGGTCTTCCAGAAACGCCAGCAGGTCAATCGCGCAGGCTTGGTCGCTCAAGTGTGAGTCCACAAAGGCCTTGCGCCCGGCACCGCTGGCCGGGCTCTGGGCAGGTGGCGCAAGGCGTGCGGCCTTCAACTCCTC
>JANMMR010000389.1:0-1813 GCA_031373455.1 Rhodoferax sp. | reverse complement strand
CTGGCTGGCTTTGCTGTGCTCGGCGCTGAATTGTTCAAGCTTGCTGGCTGCCAGCGCCTGGCGGTCGTTCAACTGGCGCTGGGTTTCAGCGCGGTAGGCGGCTTTGGCTTGCGCCGTCTCTGCCAGTGCCGATTGCGCCTCTTGCAGGCGGGCGCGCTGGGTCGCGAGATCTCGCTCTTGCTCCACGCGTTCACGGGTTTTGTCTTGTGTGGCGTGGCTGGAGATGAAACCTTCACCGACCAGGTTTTTGTAATCGGTCTCGCGCGTTTGCGCCATCGGCAGGGTGCTGAGCAGTTTGTTGATCGCCGCCTGCACGGTGGCCACCTCGGCCTGGCGGCGGGCAGCCTCGGCCTCGAACTTGGCGAGTTTTGCGCGGATGTCTTGCCACTCGGATTGCAATTGGGCGTCCATGGCTTTCACTTCATTCCCGTTCAACGCATTCATATTCAATGTCAATGCTTTCATACCCAATTTGGGTACTATTTCTGTAAAATTTGGTGTTTTGCCTGAATTTGAAGAAAAATAGGCCATCAAGTCACGTGAAATGGCCTTAGTGTGCTCCTTATTTAATAGCAAACCTTGGAGCGCTTGGGTTCTGAAAGCTTCCGACGCAGCGGTTTTGACCTGCTCTTGCACGCTGCTGGTGTCGGCGCTGGCGATGGTTGGGTCCAACTCCACCAGCACCTGGCCGGCCTGCACCCGGTCGCCATCTTTGACGAGCACTTGGCGCACGATGCTGGCCTCTAAGGGCTGGATGAGTTTGGTGCGGTCGCCCACGATGATGCGGCCGGGGGCCACGGCGACGATGTCGACCTGGCCGAAGCAGGCCCAGGTTATGGCAATGAGGAAGAGCGCGATGATGGCGAAGGCGAAGCGCCGGGGCGCAGGGTGAACCGGGGTGTCTTGCAGGCTTAGCGCGGCGGGTAAAAACGCGGCTTCATCGGCCAGGCGGGCGGGGCCTGCCAGTTCCTTGCGGTGCTGCCACGCGGCGGCGAAGATGGCACGATAGCGGGCCAGCAAATCCAAGAGCGGATGATTGGTTGGTTGAGCGGTCATTCTTTGTTTGTCAATCTTCGTCCGTTAATGCTTATCCGTCATTGACGTATAATTCGTGCCATGTTCACCATCGTCGAAACCCCGGTTTTTCAAAGGCTGGCGAATGACGTGTGGGATGAGGAAGAGCTGGACGCGTTCAAGGTTTGGTTGGCCAGCGACCCGCTTGTTGGTGACGTGGTGCCAGGTTCCGGCGGCTTGCGCAAAGTGCGTTGGTCGCGCGCGGGGATGGGCAAGCGCGGTGGTGCCCGGGTCATTTATTACAACCAGTTGGGCAATGGCGTGATTGCCTTGCTGATGGTCTACACCAAGACCAAATTTGACAATTTGTCCACTGAGTTTCTGGTTCGATTGCGAAAGGAGTTTGAAGATGCCTAAAGCTAAACAGTCATTGGCCAAGCCAGATGCGGAAATGTTGCGGTTCCAGGAGGATTTGCTGCAATCTGTGCGCGAATTCAAAGCGCGCAAATTTGCGCGTATGACGCAAGTGCCAACCACCGCAGCAGCGCAGGCGCGGGCAAGTGTGGGCTTGTCGCAAACACGCTTCGCGCAACTGCTGGGCGTCTCGTTGCGCACCCTGCAGGAATGGGAGCAGGGGCGGCGTGAACCCACTGGGGCGGCGCAAACGCTTTTGCGTGTGGCAGTGCGAAGCCCAGAGGCCTTGCTGGGGCTGGCAGCCTGATTCGGCGTCATTCTGCGGCCTTTGATTGGGGTGCATCGGGGCTGGCCTGCCCGCCATCCTGCATGCGCCACAAATGCG
>JANMMR010000425.1:0-6496 GCA_031373455.1 Rhodoferax sp. | reverse complement strand
TTCGCGTCACCAACCCGAGGGATTGCGCCTCGGCAGCATCAATCTTGCGCGCCGTGTAAAACAGGTCTTTCGCGGCGCCGGGGCCAATCAAATCCACCAGGTTTTTCATCGCTGAATAGCGGTAGCCGAGTCCCAGGCGCGCGGCCGGCACCGAGAAAACCGAATCGGTCGACGCAATGCGGATGTCGCAGCTGATGGCCACATTCACACCGCCTCCGATGCAAAAACCACGAATGCACGATAAGGTCGGCACGGCGCAGTTGTAAATCGCCATCAAGGCGGTTTCAGCCATGGCTTCATACCGCGCAACGGCCTCGCGGGCGGCGCGCATGTCTTCAAATTGGGAGATGTCCGCGCCGGACACAAAAGCTTTCTCGCCGGCTCCGGAAAACACCACGAGGCGGATCTGATCGTCTTGCTCGGCCTGGGCCAGCAGCGCGGGTAACGCTTCCCACATGTCCACCGACAGGGCGTTGTGCCGCGCCGGGTTGTTGAAACGGATGTGCAGCGTGCGTTCATCCACCCAGGTTTGAACCCGCTCGGTGGACGAGGGGTACGCCGCCGTTTTCGACATGTTGTTGTCCATCAGTAAACTTCCCGTTGTTTCATGCTGGCCAGTTCACTGGCGCTGTAACCCAGCTCCTGCAATACTTCGTCTGAATGTTCACCGCGGCGCGGTGCCGTGCGCGCGATCTGGCTCGGCGTGCGCGACAGCGTCAAGGGCTGACCCACCAGCTTTTGCTTGCCCAGGTGCGGCGAGACGGCGTCTCGAACGATGCCGAGGTGCTGGATTTGCGGGTCTTCAAACATCTCCTGCAAGCTGTTGATGAGGCCACAGGCCACACCGCCTTCGTTGAGCAAAGTGATCCAGTGGGCTTTGTCGTTCAACGCCAGGCGCTGGTTGATCTGCTGGTTGAGCGCTTCCCGGTTGACGGAGCGGCCGTCCTTGCTCTTGAAGCGATCGTCGGTCACCCATTCGGGCGCGCCGAGAATGTCGCAGAACCGCTCCCAGATTTTGGAGCCGAAGACCGCGATGTTGATGTAGCCGTCGCGCGCCTTGTAGACGCCCGTGGGAATGCTGGTTGGATGGAAATTGCCTGCCTGCCCGGGCTCGTCGCCATCGATGAGCCAGCGCGAGGTCTGGAAATCCATCATGTAGACCATTGCCTCGAGCAGCGAGGTGTGCAGCCACTGGCCTTTTCCCGAGGCTTCACGCTCCAGCAAGGCCATCAAAACCCCTTGCGCGGCAAACAGGCCGGCGCACAGGTCAGCGATGGGCAAACCCACCCGCATGGGCCCGCTGCCGGGCTCGCCGGTGACCGACATCAAGCCGCCCATGCCCTGCGCGATCTGGTCAAAACCGGGGCGGTCCGCCAGAGGCCCGGTTTGGCCGAATCCTGAAATGCTGGCATAAACCAGGCGCGGATGCGAAGCACTCAAGGTCTCGTAATCAATGCCCAGGCGGTGCTTCACATCGGGCCGAAAGTTTTCAATCACTACGTCGGCACTTTGGATCAACCGCTTGAGCGCCGCAATGCCGTCCGGTGCCTTGAGATTGAGCGTGACCGAGCGTTTGTTGCGATGTGTGTATTGGTAGTCTGATCCGTCTTGCCCACCGAGCGTGTCGTCCCCCCGCATGTGCTCGGGCATCTGAACCTGAATCACGTCGGCGCCCCAGTCGGCCAGTTGCCGGCAAGCGGTGGGGCCGGAACGCACCTGGGTGAGGTCGATCACGCGGAATCGCTGCAGCGCAGACGAGGCAGGAATATGTGGCATTGGGCGAATTGAAGCGTAATGTGGTGGAGTACGAAAGATGGAGTTACCGACGAGTGACCGACTGGTAATCGATGAGTAACCGACTATATCTGTTCAAAATTGCAGGGGCTGCCGTGCGCTACAAAGACCGGCTTCTAAAAGTCCTCCGACCGGTTTTGTGGCATAATTGAAGGCTATCCTGATGGGGTCCAAAGCAAGGCCTTTTCAGCGACAGGGCGGTTAGCTCAGGGGTAGAGCACAGCATTCACACTGCTGGGGTCGGAGGTTCGAAACCTCCACCGCCCACCACGATTCAACTCTCCCACTTTTCCGGCAGGCAGATTTCAGTTTGCCGAATTTAAGGCAGCTGGATTTCAGGCTGCAGGGTTCGGTGTTTCCGGGACCCGGGCATTGCGCCAGACAGTCTTGCCGCCACTGGCCTTGTCGATCTGCACCAGCACCGATTCATGGGCAGCCAATTCGGCTTCACTTGCGCCCAAAACGGGCAAATCAAACTGCGACAAGTCGACTTTCTGAACAACCGTTCCCGCGGTTGCCGTGCTGACCACATCCATGATCAGCGCATCCTGCCCGCGCGTGAGGTTGATGTACACATCGGCCAGCAGTTCTGCGTCCAGCAGACCGCCGTGCAGCGTCCGGCCCGAGCGGTCCACACCAAGGCGGTCACACAGGGCGTCCAGGCCATTGCGTTTGCCCGGAAACATCTCCTTGGCCATTGCAAGAGAATCGACCACCTTGCCCACAAAAGTCCGGAACGGCGGCTGCCCCACCCGCTCCAGCTCCTTGTTCAGAAAGCCCAGGTCAAACGGCGCGTTGTGGATGATGACCTCTGCGCCTTTGACATACGCCAGAAAATCATCTGCTATTGTTTTAAAAGCAGGCTTGTCGCTGAGGAACTCGGTGGTGAGTCCGTGCACCTTGAGCGCTTCTTCATGGCTGTCCCGGCCCGGATTGACATAAAAGTGCAGGTTATTGCCGGTGAGTTTTCGGTTGACCAGCTCGACGCAGCCGATTTCGATCAGGCGGTCGCCTTGGTCCGGATACAGGCCGGTGGTTTCAGTGTCCAGAAAAATTTGGCGCATGACGTAGGCCTAGTGGCTAATGCACTTCTTTGGCGTGATTGATGGAGTATTTGGGGATTTCCACCGTCACATTTTGCTGCGCCAGAATGGCTTGGCAGGAGAGGCGCGAGTTTGGCTCGAGACCCCAAGCGCGGTCCAGCAGGTCCTCTTCGTTTTCGTCGAGTTCATTGAGCGAGCCAAAACCTTCGCGCACGATCACATGGCAGGTCGTGCAGGCGCAGCTCATGTCGCAGGCGTGTTCGATGTCGATGTGGTTGTCCAGCAGGGCTTCGCAGATCGAGGTGCCGGCGGGCGCGGTCACTTCAGCGCCATTTGGGCAGTATTCGGGGTGTGGCAGTATTTTGATGACGGGCATGGTGGCTATTTTCGGCGCGGCGATGCGCTGCTCAGACAGTGCTGATGTTTTTCCCGGCAAGTGCCTGCTGGATGCCGCGGTTCATGCGGTTTGCAGCAAAGGCTTCGGTGCCGCGGGCCAAGGCCTGGGTGGCGGCTTCAATTTCTGCGGCGTCGCCCGACATTCTGAGGGTTTCGCGCAGACCGGTCATGAGTGCGTCGACGTTCGCCCGCTCGGTGGCGGAAAGTAAATCAGCGTCGGCGTTCAGCGCCGTTTGTGTGGCCATGAGCATGCGGTCCGCATCGACCCGTGCTTCGGCCAGCGCACGCGCCTGCATGTCGATTTGCGCCGTGGCAAAGCTGTCCTGGAGCATCTTGGCGATCTGGTCGTCGGCCAGGCCGTACGTGGGTTTCACGTCAATCTGCGCTTCAACGCCGCTGACCTGCTCGCGCGCGGCAACGTTCAACAACCCATCGGCGTCCACCGTGAAGGTCACGCGGATGCGCGCTGCGCCCGCAACCATCGGCGGAATGCCGCGCAGCTCGAAACGTGCCAGGCTGCGGCAATCGGCAACCAAGTCCCGCTCGCCCTGCACCACGTGCAGCGCCAATGCGGTCTGGCCGTCTTTGTAGGTGGTGAAATCCTGCGCCATCGCCGTGGGAATCGTCTGGTTGCGCGGCACGATGCGCTCGACCAGGCCGCCCATGGTCTCGATGCCGAGCGACAGCGGAATCACGTCCAGCAGCAGCAAATCGCCCGAAGGGTTGTTGCCCGCCAGCTGGTTGGCCTGGATCGCTGCGCCGAGCGCCACCACCTCGTCCGGATTGAGGTTGGTCAAGGGCGCCTTGCCAAAATAACTGGCCACCGCGCGTTGCACCTGCGGCATGCGCGTCGACCCACCCACCATGACCACACCCTGCACGTCGGCGGGCATGAGTTTGGCGTCGCGCAAGGCCTTGCGCACGGCGGCGAGCGTGCGCGCTGTGAGTGGTGCTGAAACTTCTTCGAACGCCGAAACCTGAACGTCAAGGTCAATGCGGCCGACCTGCAACGAGGCTGAAAATGCTGCTTTGCCATTGGCAGACAGTGCCTCCTTGCAGGCCCTTGCCGCCACTTTGAGCCCGGCCTTGTCTTCGGGCGAAGTAGCCACCAACCCAGCTTTGGCCAGCGCCCAATCGGCAAGCAGCTGGTCGTAATCGTCACCGCCCAGGCTCGAATCGCCGCCGGTCGCCACCACTTCAAATACGCCCTGGGTCAACTTCAGGACCGAAATGTCAAACGTGCCGCCGCCCAGGTCGTAAATGGCGTAAACGCCTTCGCTGGCGTTGTCCAGCCCGTAGGCAATCGCCGCTGCGGTGGGTTCGTTGATGAGGCGCAGAACATTGAGGCCAGCCAGTTTGGCGGCGTCTTTGGTGGCCTGGCGCTGGGCGTCGTCAAAATAGGCAGGCACTGTGATTACGGCGCCAAACAGGTCGTCGTTGAAAGTGTCTTCAGCCCGATAACGCAAAGTGGCCAGGATATCGGCGCTGACTTCCACCGGCGATTTTTCGCCGGCTACTGTCTGCAGGCCCAACATGCCTTTGTGGTCGACAAAGCTGTAAGGCAACTTGGCAGCGTCTTTCACATCCTTGAGGCTGCGCCCCATGAACCGCTTGACAGATGCCACCGTGTTGCGCGGGTCGCTGGCAACGGCCGCAAGCGCCTCAAAGCCGATGCTGCGCTTGCCTTCAGCCTGGTAACGCACCACCGAGGGCAACAACACGCGGCCCTGGTCATCGGGCAGGCATTCCGCCACACCGCTGCGCACGGCGGCCACCAGCGAATACGTGGTGCCCAGGTCGATGCCTACGGCGATGCGCCGCTGGTGCGGATTGGGCGACTGGCCCGGCTCGGAAATTTGCAGAAGCGCCATGAAAGCTTTGTTTCGTCGTCAATGCGGGCTGGTTTCAAGCCGCTCCATGCGGGCGTCCAGATCTGCACCAAATCGCTCGATGAACATCAGCGCCCTGACCTGCCCGACCGCCGCCTGGAAATCCTGCTCCTGATCGATCAATCGCTCACATGTTTCAAGTGTCTCGCGCTTCACCACCGCAACTTGCGCGGCAAGCGCCTCAACAGCCACAAGGCTTTCGGCTTCGTCCAGGCTTTCGCGCCAGTGCATTTGCTGCATCAGGAATTCAGCCGGCATGGCGGTGTTGTTTTCGGCATTCACAGGTGCGCCGTGCAGCTCACACAGGTAAGCCGCGCGTTTGAGCGGGTCTTTGAGGCGCTGGTAGGCCTCGTTGATGCGCACCGACCACTGCATGGCCAGGCGCTGCGCGGCAGCGCCCGCAGCCGCAAATTTGTCGGGGTGGGCTTCACGCTGCAACTCCTTCCAGCGGGCGTCGATTGCCGTGCGGTCCTGTGCAAATTGCCGCTTGACGCCAAACAGCTCGAAATCGTCAGACTGGAGATTCACACGCGGAAGGATTCACCACAACCACATTTGTCGCGCTCATTCGGGTTGTTGAATTTGAAACCTTCATTCAGCCCTTCACGGACAAAATCCAGCTGGGTGCCATCGATATAGGCCAGGCTCTTCGGGTCGACCAGCACCTTGACGCCGTTTTCTTCAAAAACTATATCTTCCGGGGCGAGCTCGTCCACATATTCCAACGTGTAAGCCAGGCCCGAGCAACCCGTGGTCTTGACGCCCAGGCGCACGCCCACGCCTTTGCCGCGTTTGCTCAGATAACGGTTGACATGCCTTGCGGCAGCTTCGGTGACGGTGACTGACATGGTGATCTTTGCGTGCCCGCTCTCGCCCGCTTGCGGGCTGCGGCCAAATGGGTGAAAACGCTTACGCAGCCTGCGCCAGGGGTTGATCCTGAACGACGTGTTTTTTCTTGTAGTCCTCGACCGCCGCCTTGATGGCGTCTTCGGCCAGGATGGAGCAGTGGATTTTCACCGGCGGCAGCGCCAGCTCTTCGGCGATCTGGCTGTTTTTCAGCGCAGCGGCCTGGTCCAGCGTCTTGCCTTTGACCCACTCGGTCACAAGGGAGCTTGACGCAATGGCCGAGCCGCAGCCGTAGGTCTTGAAACGCGCGTCTTCGATCACACCGGTCAGCGGGTTGACCTTGATCTGCAGCTTCATCACGTCGCCGCAAGCGGGCGCGCCAACCATGCCGGTGCCGACGGTTTCGTCGCCCTTTTCAAACGAACCCACGTTGCGCGGGTTTTCATAATGATCAACAACTTTTTCTGAATAGGCCATATCAATTACCTCTGAAAATAATTAGTGCGCCGCCCACTGGATGGCGCTGAT
>JANMMR010000300.1:0-2189 GCA_031373455.1 Rhodoferax sp. | reverse complement strand
CGCAAGGGCCTCTTCCACGGTGTTGACCAGAAAAATCTCGCGCGCGCCGCGCATGAAGGCCAGATGGCTGACCGTGAACGCCCGGATGACGTCGATGATGATGTTGATCTGGGCCGGCGGGTATTTCCCCGCTGTGCCCTGAATGATGTGCAAATCCAGATCGCCCATGCAACGCGCCGCAGCCTGCCCTTCCAAGCGATAACGCCCAGGCGCCTAGCCGGCTGGCCGCGCGCGCCGGACGCGGTCGGTCATGGAGCCGGAAGCGCCGCGCCGGTCGGGCTGGTCAAAACGCTCGCGGTTGTCTACCAGGGTGGCGAAATTGCTGCCGCTCTGGTTGTACAGGTTGAAGGTGTCTGAGCGGATGCCCAGGCGCAGGGTTTCCAAACCCACCACGTCGCCAAAGGCGATGTTGGCCAGGTTCACATTCGGGCCAATCGACGAGATCAGGCTGGTCTGCAGCATCTTGTTGGGCGCTTCCCAAAGCGCGTCTGCCGCGCGGAAACGGGATTTGGTGATGCTCAGCACCAGATCAGGCCGCAAGTTGCCGTCTGCGTCGCAAATGCCGCTCTTGCCGGACTCCCGCGACTCCAGGATCACCTTGGAGGCGCCAGCGGCCAGATCGCTGTGGATCTCGTCGATCCAACGCGAGATCGGCATGTTGTTGGCTTCGTCGATGTCTTTTTTGCCCACCTCGCTGAACACGACAAAGTCTTTCGCGAACTCGGCGATGTGTTTGGACTTGTCTTTGCTGGAAATGGTCAAGGTGCCATCAGACACTTCCATGAATTTGCAGTCGAAATTCTTCAAAAAGGTGTGGAAAGCGTCCAGCTTGTTCTGCGAGAGCGCTTTTTCAAACAGCGTGCCGCCAAAGTAATACTCAACGTTGTTGTCCACCAGGCACTGGATTTTCTTCTCCAGGTCTTTCGTGACCAGGCCCGTGCACCAGCCGAATTTCACAAAATCGATCAGTGCCGCGTCGCTCTCGATCACGTCCATGAAGTATTTGGTGGGCACCCCGTTGTCGATCATCGAGTTGATGCCGTAATTTCGCGGCTTGGCGCTGCGACCAGGGGTGTCCAGAAAATTGTTTGTCATGGTTGTCGGTGGGTAAAAAGGAATTGGACGGGAGGAAGCGCGAACGATACGGGCCAGGCGGGCGGATCAATAACTGCACTCGGGCCGCACGTAACACTTGAACTCCACGACGTTGCCCGAAGGGTCAACCGCCATGAAGGTCTGGTGCTCGTGCGCGGTGTCGGGGAAACGCTTGGCCGGCGGCACCAGCAGCTTGATGCCCAGTTGCTGCACATGGTTGGCCATGCGGTTGAAGTCGTCCATCTTGAGGAAGGTGAGCCCGAAATGCTGCGGGTAGGCGCGCGGGTTTTTCACAATCGTGCGTTTCTCCAGGTGGCACACCAGCTGCAACACGCCGCCAAAGCTGAAGGTGACGCGGTCGTCCAGAATGCGCACCGGCTGCGCGCCGAGCACCTGCGCGTACCAGCGCGCGGCCTCCTCCACGTTGTTGCAGCCCACAGCCACGTGGGCGATGTAACCACCCGCGACGATCTGGGTGTTGTCGAGCAGGCCTGCTGTGGGAAAGATCGCTGGAATGGTTGTGCTCATGGGTGTGATCGGAACGGGGAAATTCGCAAACCGGGAGTGCGCCCTGGAGCAGGCTCACTTGAATAAACGGCGATTCAAATTTACCACAGCGTTCCGGCCGATCCTGGCGAGCGCCGTGTGCCGGCTTATTCGGCCTTGATCCCGTTGGTTTTGATCACCTGGCCCCAGCGCGGGTAGTCCTTCTTCATCACCTCGTTGAGTTCATCCGGCGTGGATGAGGTGGCCACCAGTCCGGCTTTGCCCAACGCGTCGCGGATTTCGGGCAGCTTCAGGATGGCGCTGATCTCGGTGTTCAGCCGCGTCACCACCGGCGCAGGCGTTTTGGCGGGGGCCATGAAGGCGTACCACATGTCCACTTCGACGCCCTTCTGCCCCAGCTCTTCGAGCGTGGCCACGCCCGCTGCCACCGGATGGCGCTTGGCGCTGCCCACGGCCAGCGCGTTCAGGCGACCAGCGGTCACAAAACCCTGCGCCACGTGCACCGGCAAAAAGCCGACGTTGACTTCGCCCGAGAGCAAATCCTGCGTGTACCCCGCCGTGCCGCGGTAAGGCACGTGCAGCATGAA
>JANMMR010000221.1:0-9579 GCA_031373455.1 Rhodoferax sp. | reverse complement strand
AGTTGATGGTTTTGGCGTATCGGCGCTGCTCGCTTGACACCGCGTCCACCGCCACGCCAAACACCTCGGACGCGGTGGCGCGGTGCACGTCCAGCCCCGCGTTGAAGGCGTTCAGCAGCGATTCGTCGCCGCTGATGTGCGCCATGATGCGCAGCTCGATCTGGCTGTAGTCGGCGCTGGCGATCACACAGCCTGGCGCGGCCACAAAGGCTTCGCGCACACGCCGGCCCTCTGCGGTGCGGATGGGGATGTTCTGCAGGTTCGGGTCGTTGCTCGAAAGGCGCCCGGTGACGGCCACCGCCTGCGCGTAGTGTGTGTGCACGCGGCCGGTGCGCGGCAGCGCCAGCAAGGCGAGTTTGTCGGTGTAGGTGCCTTTGAGTTTCGCCAGGCCCCGGTGCTCCAGGATTTTGGCCGGCAGCGGGAAATCTTCGGCGAGTTTTTCCAGCACCTCTTCATCGGTGCTGGGCGCGCCAGTGGCGGTTTTTTTCACCACGGGAAGACCGAGTTTGGTGAAGAAGATGTCGCCAATCTGTTTGGGTGAACCCAGATTGAACGGTTGCCCGGCCAGCGCGTGCGCCTCCTGTTCGAGCAGCACCATGCGCTGGCCCAGCTCGTGGCTTTGCGCCGCCAGCATCGGCGCGTCGATCAACACACCATTGCGCTCGATGCGGTAGAGCGCTTCGCTGCTGGCGATTTCGAGCTCGTACACCGCCAGCAGTTTCGGGTTGGCCTGCAGCAGCGGCCACAGGACCAGGTGCACGTCGAGCGTCTGGTCGCTGTCTTCACAGGAGTATTCGGCCGCCCGGGCAATGTCGACCTGGTTGAATTTGATCTGGTGCGCGCCCTTGCCGCAGAGGTCTTCGTAGCTGATGCCGCTGCGCCCCACATGGCGCTCGGCCAGGCTGGCCAAGCCGTGTGGTTTGTGCACCTCCAGCACATAACTTTGCAGCATGGTGTCGTGCGCGTAGCCCTGCACCTCAATGCCGTGGTTGGCGAACACATGGCGGTCGTATTTGACGTGCTGGCCGAGTTTCTTTCGGCTGCCGTCTTCCAGCCAGGGTTTGAGTTTTGCCAGCACCTCGTCACGCTGCAACTGCGTGGGCGCGCCCGGGTAATCGTGCGTGAGCGGAATGTAGGCCGCTTCGCCGGCTTTCACGCTGAAACTGATGCCCACAATTTCCGCCACCATTTCGTCCAGCGAGGTGGTTTCGGTGTCCACTGCGACCAAATCGGCGGATTCAACTTTGGCCAGCCAGGTGTCAAAGGCGTCCCAGGTAAGGATGGTGTCGTAACGCAGTGTGGTCGCGCTGGAGCGCGCGGGCGCGGGCGTTTCCTGGCCAAACAGGTCGCCGGACTCGCCTGGCGCCCCGGTTTGCGCTGCTGCAGGTGGTGCAGCGCCCTTTGCAGCGGTGCCGGGAGCGCCGGCTGATGCGCCAGCGGTTGCCCCAGCGGTTGCCCCAGCGCTTGCGGCAATGGATTTGGCCAGGCCCTTGAACCCATATTTGCCATAGAACTCAACCAGGGCACTGGTATCGGGAGAACCCACCGAGATGGCGTCCAGCGCCGGCAGGCCCTCCACGTAACCGTTCAGGTTGCAGTCTGTTTTGACCGTCAACAGTTGCCGCGCAGTAGGCAGCCACCCCAGTGCCTTGCGCAGGTTTTCACCGACCACGCCGCCAATGTTCGCCGCGTCGGCAACCACCGCTTCAAGTGAGCCGTATTGCTGCAGCCACTTGGCGGCCGTTTTGGGGCCAACTTTTTCGACGCCGGGCACGTTGTCAACCACGTCGCCGACCAGCGTCTGGTAGTCCACCATCAGGCGCGCGGGCACGCCAAACTCGGCCTCCACGCCGGCCAGGTCACGGCGTTTGCCGTTCATGGTGTCGATCATGGTGATGTGTTTGGTCACCAGTTGCGCCAGGTCCTTGTCGCCGCTGGAGATCACCACGTCAATGCCTTGCGCGTCAGCGGCCACGGCCAGGGTGCCGATCACGTCGTCGGCCTCCACGCCGGGTACCACCAGCACCTTCCAGCCCAGAAGGCGCACTACTTCGTGGATCGGGTCGATCTGCGAGCGCAGGTCGTCGGGCATGGGCGAACGCTGCGCCTTGTATTTGTCGTAAATGTCGTCGCGAAAGGTCGGGCCCTTGGCGTCAAACACACAGGCGGCGAATTCAGGGTGCACTTCCTTGCGCAGGCTGGCCAGCATGTTGATCATGATGCGGATCGCGCCGGTTTTTTGCTCGGTGCCGTCCGGCAAGGTGATGTGCATGGAATCGCCACCCGCGAAGAAGGCGCGGTAAAGGTAACTGGAGCCGTCCACCAGCAGCAGGGTCTGGCCAGAGGCCGGTACAGGTGCGGCTACAGGGGTGGTGGGGCTGGACGGGGTTGGATTCGGGTCGCTCATGCCCTTATTTTGCGCCCCTTCCCTGCCCGGGGTGGCTCTACAATCGCCCCATGCGCACGCCTACCTTTTTTGCCACTCTTGCCGCCAGCCTGGCTTTGACAGCCAGCCCGCTGTGGGCGCAAACCGCTGCGCCCGTGGCGCCCGCGCGCATGTTGCCGGCCGAAACGCCGCAAAACACGCAGCCCTCCAGCAGCAACCAGCTGATCGAGCGCATCCGCGTTGAAACCGCCGACGTGCGCATTGATGAAGTGCGTTTTGGCGGCGAGACGCGCAGCATCTCGGTGGCGCCCAAAGGCGGGTTTCCAGCCTACGACGTGAAACCCGCCACGGGCGAGCGCACCTGGAAAGTGCTGGGTTTCTGACACTGTGCCTTTTCCTGCGCGTTTTTGACCTATGGCGGTGTATACCGAGGTTTCGTTTGGCGAGGCCGGCGAACTCCTGAAAACCCTGAACCTGGGCGAGTTGCAAAGCCTCGAAGGCTGCGCCGGCGGCATTGAAAACACCAATTACTTCGCCACCACCGACCAGGGCGCGTACGTGCTCACGCTGTTTGAGCGACTCACTGCGACCCAGTTGCCGTTTTACCTGAAGCTGATGAAACACCTGGCGGTGCACGGTGTGCCCGTGCCCGACCCGGCGGCAGACCCGCGCGGTGACCTGCTCTACACCGTGAACGGCAAACCGGCCACCGTCGTCAACCGCCTGCGTGGCAAAAGCGAGCTGGCGCCCACGCCCACACATTGCGCGCAGGTGGGCACGATGATGGCTCGCATGCATTTAGCGGGCCGTGATTTTGAATTGAGCCAGCCCAACCTGCGCGGCCTGCACTGGTGGAATGACACCGTGCCGGTGGTGCTGCCGCATCTGGATGAATCCCAAAGCGCGTTGATCCGCAGCGAGCTGGCCTACCAGAACCACTTTGCCGAGTCGTCCATCAGCAAGGCCCTGCCGAGGGGCGCCGTGCATGCCGACCTGTTCCGCGACAACGTGATGTTCGAAACCACTGCCGCCGCCAATGGCGAAGAAGTGCCTGGCGACCTGCCCGCACTCACCGGTTTCTTTGATTTCTATTTTGCCGGCATTGACACCTGGGCCTTTGACATTGGCGTGGCCCTGAACGACTGGTGCATCGACCTGCCAACGGGCGCAACGCTGGCAGAGCACCAGCGCGCCTTTTTGCACGCTTACGCCGCCGTGCGGCCACTCTCGGGCGCAGAATGGCAGGCGCTGCCGGCCATGCGGCGGGCTGGCGCCCTGCGTTTCTGGATTTCCCGCCTGTGGGACTACCATCTGCCGCGCGAAGCCTCGATGCTCAAGGCGCATGACCCCGCCCACTTTGAACGTGTATTGCGTGAATTAATGCGCGAACTGGCCTGAAACTATTGCTGCGCGCCGCGTTCGAACCGGGCGACTCCTCATTTATGAAACTGAATATTGTTCCCGCGCGTACTGGTTTGCAATGGGTAAAACTCGGCGTCCAAACCTTCTTCAAACAGCCCCTGGCCCTGGCCGGCCTGTTTTTCATGTTCATGGCGGTCATGTCGGTCCTGGCCATCGTGCCGGTGTTGGGCAACGTGCTGGCCCTGGCGCTGCTGCCTGCCGCCACGCTGGGGCTGATGGTTGCCACGCAGGAAGCCACCAAAGGCAAATTCCCGATGCCTTCGATCCTGCTCACGGCCTTTCGCACCGCCAAGCCGCAGATGCGCAGCATGCTGGTGCTGGGTGGCATTTACGCGGCCTGTTTTTTGCTCGTGATGGGTTTCTCCAGCCTGTTCGACGGCGGCAAATTCGCCAAGCTGTACCTGGTGGGTGGCTCGATCACGCGCGAGCTGGTGATGGAGGGCGACTTCCAGCTGGCCATGTGGATCACCATGGCCCTGTACCTGCCTTTGTCGATGATGTTCTGGCATGCGCCAGCGCTGGTGTATTGGCAAGGCATGGCACCTGTAAAGAGCCTGTTTTTCAGCCTGATGGCCTGCGTTCGCAATTTCGGCGCCTTCACCACGTATGGCTTGGCCTGGCTGGGTGTGTTTGCGCTGGCAGGCATGGCCATCAGCCTGCTGGCAGCGGCGGTAGGGGGGCCTGCGGCCGCCACCGCCGTGATGTTCCCGGTCGCCATGCTGATGGCGGCCATGTTTTTCACCTCAATTTACTTCACGGTCAGAGACTGTTTTGAAGCCACCCCCGGAGAAACGCCATGAGTCAACATGTTTTGCAAGGCCGCAGCGAGGCCGAGGTGCTGTGGTTTCAGCGCCGCAGCTTCATCCAGGCGGCCGCCGCCTGGACGGCGATGGGCGGCTTTGCAACGGCGCAAGCCCAGGTGCGCTCCAACGTGGTCGAACTCGTTGGCGATGCACTGCTCAATGGCCAACGCTTGCTGCCGCAACAAACCATCCAGACCGGCGACCGCATCCAGACCGGCCCCGGTTCCAACCTGATATTCGTGCTGGGCAACTCCTCGTTCCAGATGCGGCAAAACTCCATGATGGTGGTCGAACGCGGGGCGACCCTGTCGGTGGTGAGCGTGTTGCGCCTGATCGCCGGGGGTGTGGCCAGCGTCTGGGGGCGTGGCAGCAACCGCATGATCGTGATGCCCACCGTGACGGCCGGCATACGGGGCACCGGTGTCTATTCCGAAATATTCGCCAACCAGGACGGCCGCAATTACTTCTGCAACTGTTATGGCACGGTGGACATGAGCGCCGGCAGAGACAAAACGCGAAGCGAGTCCAGCTACCACCAGGCGTTCTGGGGCGAAGTAACGCCGCGCAATGGCCGCAGCCTGACACCGGCCGGCGCGATCAACCACACCGATGACGAACTCGAAGTGCTGGCCCGCCTGGTGAACCAGCGCACCGCCTGGCAAGTGGCCGGCGTGCGCGGCGTGAAAGACGGGCGTGGCTACATGGAAAACAAGCCGGGCCAGATGCACCCGGCGGAAATGCTGGGGAAGTAGAGCCCCCACGCTGCGCCGCTACGGGGGTTCAGGCGCGCTACCCCAAACTTAGCCCAAAGCCGCCAACAACGCCTCCGGCACCCTGTCCAACACCCGCAGAAGCGCCTTCGCCGCGCCCGTCGGGCTGCGTTTGCCTTGCTCCCAATTGCGAATGGTGTCCAGCGAGCCATCGATGCGCCGCGATCATTCCGCCGGCGTCAGCCCCAGCCGTTTGCGCACATTCACGCTGCCTGCAGCAGGTTTTGCGGCCTTGCCTGCTGCTTTCGATTTGTCGGTCTCCAGCTTGAAACGCACGGTTCAAAGCCTGTATCGCTTTTGGCCTCATCCCATTCAAAGTCCATGGATCAATTGTGGTTCAATGAACTGCGTTTGTGCAGGGACTACGCCCCAGCGGAAGCACGGCCTGGACAGGCTCAAAACCGCAGACGCCCCGCCAAAGTACAGCCCGTTTAAAATCACCGGCTAACCCGAGATTCAAATGCCAAGAACCCTCTACGACAAGATTTGGGACGAACACGTCGTCCACGCCGAAGACGACGGCACCACCGTTTTGTACATCGACCGGCATCTGGTGCACGAAGTCACCAGCCCGCAGGCGTATGAAGGCCTGCGCCAGGCGGGTCGCAAGGTGTGGCGCATCAGCTCGATCGTGGCCACGGCGGACCACAACACGCCGACCACCGGCTGGGAAGACGGCTACGACGGCATTGCCGACCCGATCAGCAAGGAGCAGATCGTCACGCTCGACGCCAACATCGCCTCCAGTGGCGGCGCGGCGGCGTATTTCCCGTTCCTGCACAAGCGCCAGGGCATCGTGCACGTGATCGGCCCCGAAAACGGCGCCACGCTGCCGGGCATGACGGTGGTGTGCGGCGATTCACACACCTCCACCCACGGCGCCTTTGGCGCACTGGCCCACGGCATCGGCACGAGTGAAGTCGAACACGTCATGGCCACGCAAACGCTGCTGGCCAAGAAGGCGAAAAACCTGCTCATCAAGGTGGAAGGCGTTTTGCCCAAGGGCTGCACCGGCAAAGACATTGTTCTGGCCATCATCGGCAAGATCGGCACGGCAGGCGGCACGGGTTACACCATTGAGTTTGCCGGCTCGGCGATCCGCGCCCTCTCGATGGAAGGCCGCATGACGGTGTGCAACATGGCGATTGAAGCCGGTGCGCGTGCCGGCCTGGTGGCGGTGGACGACAAGACCATCGAGTACCTCAAAGGCCGCCTGCTGGCACCGGGCACTGACGCGGTGACGGGCAAGTTTGTCGGCGGCCCCGAGTGGGACCAGGCCGTGGCCTATTGGAAAACGCTGCAGTCCGACGCCGACGCCAAGTTTGACAGTGTGGTCGAGCTCGACGCCGCCAAGATCATCCCGCAGGTCACCTGGGGCACCTCGCCCGAAATGGTGCTGGGCATTGACGGCACGGTGCCTGACCCGGACAAGGAAAAAGACGCCAACAAGCGCGACGCCATCGAGCGCGCCCTGGCTTACATGGGCCTGCAGCCGGGCAAACGCCTGGACGACATTTTTGTCGACAAGATTTTCATTGGCTCCTGCACCAACAGCCGCATCGAAGACATGCGCGAAGCAGCGGCCATCGTGAAGCAACTCGGCCAGAAGGTCGCCAAAAACGTCAAGCTGGCGATGGTGGTGCCCGGCTCCGGCCTGGTGAAGGAACAGGCCGAGCGCGAAGGCCTTGACAAAATTTTCATCGCGGCAGGGTTTGAGTGGCGCGAGCCCGGCTGCTCGATGTGCCTGGCGATGAACGCCGACAAGCTCGAGCCCGAAGAGCGCTGCGCCTCCACCAGCAACCGCAATTTTGAAGGCCGCCAGGGCGCCAAAGGCCGCACCCATTTGGTCAGCCCGGCCATGGCCGCTGCGGCGGCTGTGCATGGCCATTTTGTCGATGTGCGCAAATTCGCTTGAAGAAAAAACACCATGCAAAAATTTACCGTACACAAGGGCCTGGTGGCCCCCATGGACCGCGAAAACGTCGACACCGACGCAATCATTCCCAAGCAGTTTTTGAAGTCGATCAAGAAGACCGGTTTTGGCGAAAACCTGTTTGACGAGTGGCGCTTCAAAGACGCCGGCTTTCCGGGCCAGGACCCGGCCACACGCATACCCAACCCGGACTTCGTGCTGAACCAGCCGCGTTACACCAACGCCTCCATCCTGCTGGCGCGCAAGAACTTCGGCTGCGGCTCCTCGCGCGAGCACGCGCCCTGGGCGCTGGACCAATACGGCTTTCGCGCCATCATCGCGCCCTCTTATGCCGACATCTTTTTCAACAACAGCTTCAAGAACGGGCTGTTGCCCATCGTCCTGCCCGAGGCGCAAGTTGCGGCCCTGTTCGACGAAACCCTCGCCTTCCCCGGCTTTCAATTGACGGTGGACCTGGAACGCCAGGTGATCGTGCGCCCGCAGGGGCAGGAGATTCCATTTGATATCCAGCCGTTCCGCAAGTATTGCCTGGTCAACGGTTTCGACGACATCGGCCTGACGCTGCGCAACGCCGACAAGATCAAGGCCTTTGAAGCCGAGCGGCTGGCGCAGAAGCCCTGGTTGGCGCACTCCCTCTGAGCGGAGCGCGCGGTGCCAGCTACAGTGCCGCGTACAGCGCCGCAACAATACCCATTTTGGGTACGATTAACGTCGTTTTAGCGGTTTTCACCATTTTTTATAACTTTTCGCGGCGTCAAGTCACGAATTTATTGGATAGTTTGCTATGAAAATTGCAGTATTGCCGGGTGACGGCATTGGCACCGAAATCGTCGCGGAAGCCGTCAAAATCCTCAAGGCTCTGGATTTGACGTTTGAAATGGAGACCGCGCTGGTTGGCGGTGCGGCGTTTGACGCGCACGGCCATCCGCTGCCGCCGACCACCTTGAAGCTTGCCAAAGACGCTGACGCGATGTTGTTCGGTGCCGTCGGTGACTGGAAATACGACACGCTGGATCGCCCGCTGCGCCCCGAGCAGGCGATTCTCGGCCTGCGCAAAAACCTCGGGCTCTTCGCCAACTTCCGCCCGGCCATTTGTTATGAGCAACTCGTTGACGCCTCGAGCTTGAAGCCCGAGCTGATCGCAGGGCTCGACATTTTGATCATCCGCGAGCTCACGGGCGACATTTATTTTGGCCAGCCGCGCGGCCGCCGCATTTCGCCTGATGGCAATTTTCCAGGTGCCGAAGAAGCCTTCGACACCATGCGCTACACCCGCCCCGAGGTCGAGCGCATCGCGCACGTGGCCTTCCAGGCGGCGCAAAAACGCAGCAAACGCGTCACAAGCGTGGACAAAGCCAATGTGCTGGAAACCTTTCAGTTCTGGAAAGACATCGTCACCGAAGTCGGCAAGCAGTACCCGGATGTGGCGCTGGACCACATGTACGTGGACAACGCGGCCATGCAGCTGGTCAAGGCACCGAAAAAGTTTGACGTGGTGGTCACCGGCAACATGTTTGGCGACATCCTCTCCGACGAAGCCGCCATGCTCACGGGCTCCATCGGCATGTTGCCCTCGGCGAGCTTGAATGCCTCGAACCAGGGCCTGTACGAGCCCAGCCACGGCAGCGCGCCCGACATCGCCGGCAAAGGCATCGCCAACCCGCTGGCCACCATCCTGAGCGCCGCGATGATGTTGCGCTTCAGCCTGAACCAGGCGGCCGCGGCAGACCGTATCGAGGCAGCGGTCAAAAAAGTGCTGTCACAGGGTTTGCGCACGGCCGACATTTACAGCGAAGGCACCACAAAAGTCGGCACCGCCCAGATGGGCGAGGCTGTTGTCAGGGCGTTGCAAGGCTGATTTGAGGTTCTGGTTTGCCGATTACCGGTAATCGGTATAAAATCCGCAAATGATTCTTTCCTTCGCAGATAGGGATACGGCTGACCTGTTTGCGGGGAACCGGGTCAAACGGTTTGCCAATATCCATTCGATTGCCGAGCGAAAGCTGCAGCAGTTGGACTCGGCGGCAACGCTGGATGCCCTCCGCGTTCCGCCGGGGAATCGGCTTGTGGCCTTGGTAGGCAACCGAAAGGGTGAGCACAGCATCCGCATCAATGACCAATGGCGAATCTGTTTTGTCTGGAAGATCGACGGCATTTACGACGTTGAAATAGTGGACTACCACTGATCAGGAGCCTGAAATGAGCATCCCTGCCCCCAAAAATGCCATGCGCCCGGTTCACCCCGGCGAAATCCTGCGCGAGGAC
>JANMMR010000182.1:0-1669 GCA_031373455.1 Rhodoferax sp. | reverse complement strand
CCGCCTTGAGCTGGTTCAATTCGGCAACGATGGCGTCTTCAGACAGGTCAGCGGGAATCAGGCGCACGTCTTTCAATGCTTCGATCCAAATGCCGCCCAGGCCGACCAGCAACACGGCGCCCCAGTCCGGGTCGCGTTTGGCGCCGATCACGAGTTCCAGCCCTGGCGCGCCCATGGCTTCAACCAGCACGCCGTCAAGCTGCAGGCCGGGGCGGTGGCGGGCGATATTGGCTTGCAGCGTTTGCCAGCCTGAACGCAGGGCGGCTTCGTCTTTCAGGTTGACGATCACGCCGCCGGCGTCACTCTTGTGAGGCAGATCGCTGGCCTGGGCTTTGAGCACGACCGGGAAGCCCATGCGCTGCGCAATTTGCACCGCTTCGTCGGCCGAAGTGGCCAGTGCACCCGGCGGCACGGCAATGCCGAGCGATTTCAGCCAGTTTTTGCCTTGGTATTCCGCGTAAACGCCGGTCAATGGCACAGGGCCGGGGATCGCCGCCGCGGCCTGATCCGCAAGCTGCGAGCCGGTGGGGAGGTCGGTGCTGCTGGCGCGTGGCACAAAGGCCTCGCCCCGCGCCTGACCCCGTGCGACGACATGCCGCATGGCCCGCAAAGCGCGGTCAGCTGAACGGAACATCGGCACGCCGCTGGCGCGGATCGCCTCGACAAAAAACGGCTCCATGGGGCCGTCGTCGCCAGTGATCACCAGGATCGCCGGCTTGTTGGCATTGGCCAGCGCCGGCAGGATGTGCTCGGCCTTGTCACGCTGCGCCATCACTGGCCCGGCTGGAATGGCCAGCACCAGGCTGCCGATGCCGTCGTCTGACAACATCGTGCTCAAAATCTCGCCGACCAGGCCCGGCTGGCGCACGCCAATGGTGGTGTAGTCCAGCGGGTTCTCGGCCACGGCAAAGGCCGGCAATTTTTCTTTCAACGCCAAGGTGGTGGCCGCTGACAGGGCCGGCACCGGCAGGCCGATGCTCTCGGCAAAATCCAGCGCCAGGTTTTTCATCGCACCCGAGCCTGTCATGAACGCCACGCCGCCGGCCGGCGGCTGGGGGTGGCGCAGCAGGATGGCGGTGGCGTCAAAGAGCTCGTCCAGCGTGTCCACCGTGGTGACGCCGGCATGGCGCAACTGCACGATCGCCACCGCGTGGTCGCCCGCCAGCGCGCCGGTGTGCGACTGCGCGGCGGCGCGCGCGCGCTCGCTTTTGCCCGGCATCAGCATGACAACGGGTTTGCCGGCTGCCTGCGCGGTGCGTGCGAGCGTCAAAAAGTTTTGCGGGCTGCGAATCTGCTCGGCGTACACCGCCACCACGCCGATGGAAGCGTCGCCAATGTAGTGCGCCAACACGTCTTCCACGCGCACGCCCGCTTCGTTGCCGGTGGAGAACACACAGCTCAAAGGCAGGCCGCGCCCCATGAAGGCGTCGCGCAGCGTGGCAGCCATGAAACCGCTTTGGGCCACTACGCCGATGCCCGCACCGATGCCAGATTTGTGTACAGAGGCCGCTGTTTGGGCACGCACAGCCGGTGCAGGCAAAGGCTCAAACGTCACCGGCACACCCGCCGCAAAGTTGGTAAAACCCATGCAGTTCGGGCCAATCAAGCGGATGCCGCTGCGCGCGGCCACCTGCGTCAACAGCGCCTGTTTGGCAACACCTTCGTCGCC
>JANMMR010000178.1:0-1918 GCA_031373455.1 Rhodoferax sp. | reverse complement strand
GAGATCAAGTCCGCAGTCGAGCTGGCGAATCTGTTGCGCGGGGCGTGAGTGGCGCCTGCGATGGTCCAGTCATACCCAAATTGGGGTTTACTGAGGCTGTTGAAGCCGGTTTTCAGGTATTTTCATGAATTATTGGCAGGTAAGTCACGAAAACAATGGGTTTATTGCTATAAATTTAGGAGTAATTTTATCGCTGACTCTGCAGGTCAATCCAAACGGATGGAAAAAATAAAACCGGCGGAGTCTTTTCGCCTCGAGGCCGTAGTGGTTCCTGGAGCTTCAGGGCTCCGGCGGCTTTTTGAGCTTCTGGCCCTTCGGGGTGTCGTCGATTTCGCCTTTTTTCCGGCCCGAAAACATCGTCCACCAGACGATCAACAACAACAGCACCAAGGCCCCCAGGGCTTCAAGCAAAATCAGTCCCATGAAACGGCTCTCCGGTTGGCAACTCGTGACGGTGTGCATCCATGGCACGATTGTAGGAATCACCGCCGCCTGTGCCCAGGTGCCGCAGATGGCGCAGGTGTCGCCGGTCGAATCATCTGCCGCAACAGCGCTGCCGCCCGCCATCACCCAGGCGCGCAGCCGCTGGCAGCCGGTGCCCTGGAGCGAGTTGCCGGGCCTGAACGACGACCCGCTTTTTGAGGCCTGGAACGCCTGGCTCAAGAGTTGTGAAAAACCGCTGCCGGTGTTTGTTTCGGTGTGCAACGAGGCGCGGCGCATGAGCATCGCCGACAACGCGCAACAACTCGAGTGGCTCAAGTCCCGCCTGCAGCCCTACCGCGTCGAGGCGTTGCAGGGCGACGATGCCGGATTGCTCACGGCCTACTTTGAGCCCGTGCTGCAAGGCTCGCGCACACCCACGGCCGAATTCAAGGTGCCGGTGCACCGCCCGCCCGCCTCGCTGGGTGTGCGCAAGCCCTGGTTCAGCCGCAAGGAGATCGACACCTTGCCCGAGGCGCAGGCCGCGCTCAAGGGGCGCGAAATCGTCTGGCTGGCCGACCCTGTCGATGCGCTGGTGCTGCACATACAAGGTTCTGGCCGCATCCAGTTGGCGTCGGCAGCCGGTGCCACCGGCGCGGCGGCGCAACAAATCCGCCTGGCCTATGCGGGCACCAACGACCAGCCATACAAAAGTGTCGGGCGCTGGCTGCTGGATTTAGGTGAAATCCGCGACGCCTCCTGGCCCGGTATCAAGGCCTGGGTGGCGCAAAACCCGGCACGGGTGCAGGAGATGTTGTGGGGCAACCCGCGCGTGGTTTTTTTCCGCGAAGAGCCGCTGACGCCAGGTGAACCCCAGGGCGGGCCGCGCGGCGCACAGGGCGTGGCCCTCACGCCGGGGCGCTCCATCGCCGTCGATCCCGGCAGCATCCCGTACGGCACACCGGTCTGGCTGTCCTCCAGCGGCCCGCAAACCGTACTCAACAAACTGGTGCTGGCGCAAGACACCGGCAGCGCCATCACCGGCGCCGTGCGCGCCGATTATTTCGCCGGCATCGGGTCGGAAGCCGGCGAGTTGGCCGGGCGCCTCAAACAAGGGCTCAAGCTGTGGGTGTTGTGGCCGAAGACGCCGTAAACGCAGTGGGCACCCTGAGTACTCTGGGGCCAAACCCCGCACCGTGACAGAAAAGCGCGGCCGGCCTACACTGCCTTGATTGGAGATATTCGCCCATGAATGCACCGCTGCCCGAACACATCCGCAAAGCCCTTGAGACGGTGACGCTGGACGATAAATACAGCCTGGACTACGGCCGCGCCTTCATGAGCGGCGTGCAGGCGCTGGTGAAGCTGCCTATGTTGCAGCAGCTGCGTGACAGACTGGCCGGCAAAAACACCGCCGGTTTCATCAGCGGTTACCGGGGCTCGCCCTTGGGGGGGTACGACCAGGCGCTGTGGAAGGCCGAGAAATTCCTCAAGGCGC
>JANMMR010000147.1:0-1750 GCA_031373455.1 Rhodoferax sp. | reverse complement strand
GGCAAGTACCACCAGGTCAAGCGCATGCTGGCGGCGGTGGGCAACCGTGTCGAAGGCCTGCACCGCTCGCGCATTGGTGCTTTGGAGTTGCCTGCCGATCTGTTGCCGGGGCAATGGCGTTGGCTGAGCGAAGACGACCTGATGAAGCTCAAGCCCGAAGCCTGATTGCGACTCTATGGTGAGGGCCTGGTTTCAGGGCAGATCCCGCAGGAACTCCACAATTAGGCGCGTAGATTCCTCTGCCTGATCTCGATGCGGGGAGTGTCCGCAGTGCTCCAATTTTTGTAGCTGACAGCGCTTTTTTCCAGAGACTTGGCTGCCGGTTTCATTCAAAGCATTGGCTATCTCGTCAATTTGAAGCATGCTGCCATAGGGGTCGTCAACACCCTGCAAAGCGAGTACCGGCGAGCCGATGGTCCGGCAGTGTTCGCGAATGTCAAAGGCGCGGAATTCGGGAGAGAGCCATGCATCGTTCCACTGCCAGAACGCGCAGTCCACATCGGCGTGGTAACGCGCCAGTCGGGCACGCAAGTTGCTGTTGCCATCGCCGCCGCTTGTCTCGTAGGCCACGCGGGCTTCAGTGATGGCGCGGACCGAGATGTCTTCGACGATGACATGCGGCGCCATCACCACGCACGCGGCCACCGGCAACCGGCTGGCGCAAAGCAGCGCGATGCTGGCGCCGTCGGAATGGCCGACGAGCACCGGCTTGTCAATGTTCAACACGCGCAGCAATTCGGGCAGAACGCGCCAGGCCTCTTCATGCATGTAGTCCGGCAGCAAGCGCCCCACGCGCTGGCCGCCCTCCACGCGCGAGGGTCCGCGCACGTCGGGCACCGCACTTGACTGCCCATACCCACGACGCGAATACACCCAGCCCGCGCGCCCTGTGGCCGCGCACAGTTGCGCCGGCCAGTCGCGCCACATGGCGACGGAACCCAAGCCTTCGTGCAGGAAGATCAGTGGGGCCAAAACGGATTTTGTATCGTGAGTGGCCGTGTTGGCAGGAATGTGCTGCACCTCCAACCGTACGCCGTGGATGTCGATCAATGCCATGATGGCGATGTTACGCACGTCTTCATGCGGAACGGCGATTTCGCACCCTGGTTTGAGGCGATTCATGTTGGGATTACTTGGGATTTGAAGCGGATCTCTTGTGATGGCCAGGGCGATTGACTACAATTGTGGTAATTCGTGAAAGGCAAGCCATGTCCACCGTTTCCGTGCGCATCGATGAGTCGTTGATCAGCGCCGCCCGCTCGGCCGCCAGGGCGGAATTCCGCACCGTACAGGGACAGGTGGAGTTCTGGGCCAAAGTGGGCCGCGCCGCGCTGGACAACCCCGATCTGCCCGCCTCCTTCATCGCTGAAAGCCTGATGAGCCTGGCCGAGCCGCGTGAAGACAGCGCGCCCTTTGTACCCCGTAGCCGGCCGCGCAGTCGCACCACTGCCACGCAGGCATGAGCTGGCAAGTGTTGCAAACGCGGCGCTTTGCCCGCGTTTACAAAAAGCTGACCAACGCCGCGCTGATTGCCGACACCGATGCCGCCGTAGCCACCGTGGCAGACAACCCCGATGTGGGGGAGCGCAAGAAGGGCGACTTGGCCCAGTTGTGGGTACACAAATTTCGCAGCCAGGGCCAGCTTTACCTTCTGGGCTACACCCGCGAGGACGAAGTGCGCCTGGTCTACCTGGAAGCCCTGGGGCCGCATGAGAATTTCTATCGGGATTTGAAGCGGTGAAATAGGCAC